>DATJXN010000089.1 GCA_035500095.1 Candidatus Binataceae bacterium | reverse complement strand
TGCTGCAAGAAGTAAATCCGCAGCATCTTCTCCAGTCCCAACGGCTGGCGACCTTGTCCGGCTTTGGGGTAGTGCGGTTCGATCAGCCTGACCAGCCGCGACCATGGAATCACCGCATCCATCTCGCCCAGAAACCGCTCGCGCCCGGTCACTTTGCCCTTCCCATTCCACGCCAGCGATGCGAACGTCCGCTGATTACCCATCTCCTCTCCTCCACACCCGCCGACCCAACTAACTATTTATACCGAACCGAAACACTTATGCAGAGCTTCCCTAGTTGTCTACTTTCCGGACGGGCTCGACATTAAAAAAATAGCTGTTGCTTCAGAGAATTGGCAAACTGCAGCCTACTGATGTTCGACCAACTGGCGGTGCAGGTCGTCCACTACCCCGTCAAATTCCTGCGCCGAGCCGGCGGCGCCGAAGATGTAAAAATCCGGCCGCACCAGCACGCTCTCGACGCCTGCCTCACCGAAAAAGCGCCCGTACACACCGTCGAGATCGATAGCCTCGCCGCGACCTGCCTTGCTCGCATTACGCGCGATTCTCAAAAAACGCGTCTGCAGGGATTCCAAGAAGATGCGCCGATCGGCTCTCAAATTGGGTTGCACGTCCTTCATGCTCACAACTGACCAACCGGTGCCCATCAGATCGTCGGCAAATCCGGCGACTCCGTTCAATGATATCCTGCCCTGCGGGCCGAGCCGGCCGGCCACGCGATCGGCCGAGCCAGAACTGCCGTAAACGATGCCGTCGCGCAGCCATGGCAACGGCTTGAGCGCCGGAGCCCTTCCTGCCAGATACATTTCGTCGCGCGCGCGTGCCCGCTCGGGATCGATTTCGCACACGAGGCGCGTGTGATGGGCCGAAAGCTCGATCAAATCCCGCACGTGCGGCAAACGTTCAGCAGTATAAGTATCGAGTAGCGAGAGACCGGCCTTGCCATTCAGGATACGGTCGAACTTCCACGCGAGGTTGAAGACATCGCGAATCCCCGAACACATTCCCTGGCCAAGCTTGGGTGGCATCTGATGCACGGCGTCGCCGGCCAGAAGGATTCTCCCGTGCCGCCAGTTCCCGGCCAGCCGGCAGGCGACCGAGTAAATCATGTGGCGCACGATCTCAACGTCGCCTTGTCGGAGCCACGGCTCCATGAAGTGCCACGCGGTCTCAGGCTTGAGCAACTCGGCTTCGTCATCTTCGGGCATTACCATGAACTCGAAGCGATAATGACTCTTGCCCATCGGCATGCACATGTAGGGTCTTGATGGTTCGCAGTATTGCGCGACACGCGTGATTTTGCCGCGCCCCGCGGCGTTGATCCGGGAATCGACGTGAAACCAACGTGTTGTGAGCCCGAGATCCTCGATCGGCTGACCCACGATGCTCCGAACGAAGCTGTTGGCGCCGTCGGCCCCTACCAGAAAACGTCCGCGCGCCACGCGCGTCGCGCCGGTAGGCGCTATCTCGCCAGCGGCGGTGAGCTTCATCTCGCGGGCTTTTAATTCAAGATGATCGCTGTGCTGGCGGATTTCGATCACTTCCCAGCCGCGATTGAGCTCGGCCGTGGGAGAAGACTCGACGACTTTGGCGAGCTCGTCCTCGAGATACGGCTGATACTGCAGGACGAACCCGGGCCAGCCCGAAACTTCCACTTCGGGCCGCCCGCGCCGCAAGTCCTGGAGCTCTTCTCCGTTGATGCCGTGCCAGGAATAACTGCGCGGATAGATCATGTCGTCGAACCAATGACCACCCATCCCGAGCGAGTGAAAAATCCGCATCATCTCGGCATCGATACCGCCGACCCGTGGCAAGCCGTACCGCGTAGGCCAGCGCTCGAACAGCGCGACCTTGTGGCGCGCCTTGCCCAACATGGCGGCCATCGCGAGCCCGACCGGGCCCCCGCCCACCACGAGCACACTGTGAATTTCCTCGGCCATCGGCACTACATTTGTTCAAATCCTTCAGGATGTCATTGTATGGGCGAACCGTCGTCTTCTGCCGGAGAGATCCGAATTCGTCAAGCCAAGGGTTCTAATTCTCGGCTGCACGCCGCGCCAGAGGCAAGCGCTGCAGGATCGAACGCTCGTGGTCGTAGTTTTGTATGATCGAAGGAGCCAAAAATCGTTGAAGAGTAAATCAGGTCCAGCCCTTAGGAATCGCCGCTTGAACCTCGTCCTTCTCCAATCCGAGTTCATAGATGCTGGCTTCTGACAGACAGTAGTCAGAAGATGGGTGATGAATTGTTGCGGTGGCGCCATCGCGAAATAGCAGCTCCAGTGTATTACCCTTGAACAATGCGTGCGCGCCGCCCATCTCGAGGCATGATCGAGTAACTGAGGCGACGGTTTCGCCGACAAAATATTTGGTTTTGAAATAGCTCGCGGTCACCGTCGGAGTCTGACCTTCCCGATCAAGATGCCAGGCGCAGTTGCGGGTCATCAAACGCGCGGCGTCTATCTGGGCAGCGGCTTGGGCGATCCGTCTTCGGACATCGGGATGGTATGCGAGCGACTGGCGGTAACCCCGTGGCCGGCGCTGACGCACTGCCCGTTTGGCGGCTTCCAGCGCTCCTACGGCGACGCCCAGATACACAGCCGTATAGGGAAGATTGTAGAGCGGTTCGCTTTCAGAAACGAAAGCGCCCGCATTAGGAATCGAGCAATAGAGCGGCTCCTCAGGCACGAAGACGTTCTCGAGCACTAGATTGTCGCTTCTGGTTGCGCGCATTCCGAGGGTATACCAGTTTCGCTCGACGCGGATCCCGTCCAGTCTGGGAGAGATTAAAAAGCTGAGCGCGGTTTCGGGGTCCGCCGACTCCTCCGGATGGGCAAAAATGTTAATGACGTCGGCCGACTGCGCCATGGTGCGAACCCTTTTCGCCCATTCAGCCGCCATCCCCCGTCCACCCTGCGGGCTTGGGTCGCACATGCAAAAGTTGAGGGCAAAAGGCCCGTGGTGCCTGGCTCAGAGAGAATCGCGGCGAGCAGTTTATTTTCTCTCACGATCTCGTTCGCGAGGCGTTGTTTGTAGCGTTCGGCAAAATTGGCCTTCATCAGGTAGGTCGCGAGCGTCGCAACATGCATGTTGAAAGAGACCGCAGTCGAAGTGCATCCTTGAGCGAGCTCTTCTGCGGCGACGACCCAACCGAGCACACCTGCTCCTGATCACCGTATTGTTTGGGTGCCACCAGTCCATAGAAGCCGGCTTCCTTGAGCTTGGCGCAGTTCTCATCGGGAGATGTTATCTCCTGATCGTGTTGAACAGGTCGCTTGGCGAAATCCGTGGCGAGTTCCCGCGCCAGTCTCTGAATACGCTCCAAATCTGCATCAAGTTGGAAGTCCATCTTTATACCCTGGAGTTATCGCGCAGGCTTACCTTATGATTTCTCAGATCGCGACGGCCGAGGCGTGCCGCACTCGGGCTGCGTGCGGGCATCTCACTCGCGCTGATGGCGATGCAGGTCGACATATGCGCCGTTGATCTCGATATGTCCAGTGAAACCCACCCCCGCGACTGCCTCGCCATGATTCAGAAATCCTTCTCTGCCGGCATGGACATGTAAGACCGACAGCAGGCGCCTCGTCAGGTGCGCCTGGCGGAGATGCATCTCTGCGATGCTCGGCTGCGCCTCGAGCATTTTGGCTTACTGCGCAAGCCTCCCCCTTGTAAGACAGGCATTTGCGCTCAGCACGGGCGAGAAATCGTGCTATATGGCCGATTACGATTCTGGATCGAGTTCTCCGGCTCTTGGACGGTCTCTTCAGGAGGTGCTTTTATGAGACAAGCCACGACAAAGTCCCGCGTCAGCGTCGCCGGAGTCGAGGTATCCGCTGCGCATTGGATCGGTGGCAAGCGAATAGAATCGGAACGCACCTTTGAGGTAATTTCACCGATCGACTGCTCACACATCGCGGACGTATCGGCGGGCGGCGCGGAGGAGATAGAGGCTGCTCTCTCCGCTGCCCGGCGGGCGTTTCCGGCGTGGGCTGCGCTCGGGCCCGAGGGCCGCCATCCGATCCTGCATCGCTTCGGCGAAGCTATCCAGCGCCACGGAAAGAAACTCGCCGCGGTAGAGACGATGGACAACGGCTCGCTGCTTGCCGCCAACGTCCATCGGATGGTGCCTCGCTCCGCGCTCAACATCACCTTTTTCGCGGATTGGGCGCTGAAGCTCAATCGCGAAACGATCGAATCCCCGGATGTTTACAATCACGTTCGCTACGATCCAGCCGGCGTGGCGGCGTTGATCACCCCGTGGAACACTCCCATGATGCTGACGACATGGAAGATTGGACCGGCCCTGGCTGCCGGTAACACGCTGGTAGTCAAGCCGCCGGAATGGGCGCCGCTAACCTGTTCAATGCTTGCCGACCTCGCGGACGAAGCGGGAGTGCCGGCAGGCGTCGTCAACGTTGTGCAGGGGATCGGCGAGGAGGCCGGTGCCGCACTGGTGGCTCACCCCGATGTCGATCGCATCAGTTTCACAGGTTCGACGGATACCGCCCGCCTGATCGGACAGTCGGCGGCGAAATCGATTACGCCAGTGAGCTTTGAACTGGGGGGAAAGTCTCCGTTTATCGTGATGAAAGACGCCGATCTCCGGGCGGCGGCGCAAACCGTGGCGGGGCAGTATTTCAATGCCGGCCAGGTCTGTCTGGCCGGTACTCGCGTGCTCGTCGAAGAGCCGATTGCGGAGGAATTTCTTGCCAGGGTGAGCGAGGAAGTGGCGACGATTAAAGTAGGCGACCCGCGCGATCCGTTGACGAAGGTGGGCCCGCTGATCACCCGCGAGCATTTCAACCAGGTGCAGGGCTTCGTCGAACGGGCCTTGAAAAGCGGCGCCAAGCCCCTATGGGGCGGCGAACGCGACTCTTTCGGCGAACTCTACTATGAACCGACATTGCTGACTAACGTCGGCCGCCAGATGGAAGTTTTCCAACGCGAGGTCTTCGGTCCGGTTCTGACCTGGAACACGTTCAGGGACGAGGACGAAGCGATCGAGCTCGCCAATGATACGACCTACGGCTTGGCGGCAATGGTATTCTCGCGCGACGAGCGGCGCGCGTGGCAGGTGGCTTCGCAGGTAACCGCCGGTACGGTGTGGGTTAATTGCTTCTTCGTCCGTGACCTCGCTGCTCCGTTCGGTGGCGCCCGAAATTCCGGAATCGGCCGCGAGGGCGGTAACTGGAGCTTCGATTTCTACTGCGACGTCAAGAACGTCGCGATCTTGAAGGGCTCTTTCGCATAAACGCATACGTGAATCCGACGCCAGTCGCTCGACCGGGTCATCGCACCCAGGATTCCGGCGGCGGCACCGCCGACGTTATCTGCAGCGGTACCTGGACGCGATGTCCGTTGCGCAAGATGTTCAGGTAGACGACTTCGCCAGGCCGCGTGTCCCGAACCCGTTCATAAAAATCCAGGAAACTAGCCACGCGAAACCCATCGATACCGATTACAAGATCATAGCTCTCGTGAAGCGGGATCGATCCGGTAAGTGGCGCGACTATTATCGCCGGTGGAAACGTCATCACGCCGAGCATTGCCACGGCATTCAATACATCACGGATCGGCTGTCGGTATGGATGCAGTCCCGCCGCGGCCCCGGGACTTCCCGGCTCAATATCAACGACCAGCAACCCCTGGATTTCCTTTTCCGCGCTACGCGTCTCGACTCGCAGGTCAATGCCGAAGACCGAGATCTGCTCGTTCGCATCCAGATAGCCCTTGAGTCCCTGAGGTTCGGGGTCGGCCGTCTCCGGCTCAAATCGGTAAGGCGGGGCCTGGCTATCCGATGAAGGTTGGACGGAGTTAGTATCTGCCGTCTGAGAGCGCGGGGACTTTAGAATCTCGGCGGTATCGCCTGCCGACGTGCGCCCCGGATGCCCTATTCCGACAATCACGGCCGCGGCCAATAGCGGTAAAACGACCTGTTGCGATGCTGGTCTTATCCTCATCACAAGGCATGGCCGATTGCTGTCCGCGCGGCCTCACGCTGATCGAGTTGCCGGCTATTTCGCTCGACCACTGAGCGATGCGGAAGTGCGCGCTTTCCTCAGGGCCGACAATCTTCTGACCGGCCAGGAGTTTGCTTCCTGTAGGGTCCCATATCAATGCGGTCGGTACCACCTCCAGATACGTCTGATGATCAGCGTCCTCGATGCGGATCATTGCGCTTAAAGCACCGTCATCCAGCTTGCGGTCGCGCGGGTCTGGAGCACGTGCTGTACAGAGAAACGGGCTTCGGCCTAGACTGCGAAAATCGCACAGGCATCTGATCATGGTGGAGAAGCCGGAACTGCTCGCCGAGGGTGTCTCGGTTTTCTGAGGAGGCGGAAGATCATATGAAGCGGCGTGACGGCTCACGATGACGGCTCCGCAGCGGCCGCCCAGTTTCAAGTCGCTGCGCGGACATTCCAGGCAGGAGATCACAATGAGTGAACATCAACACGCAAAGACGCTCATAGACGAGATCGCCGATTACGCGCTCAAGGTGGGGAAAGAAATCGGCTGGTTCTGCGATCCCCTGACGCCCGGCCGAGGGCGCCTGTACCTGCTACAGCACATTTTAAGAAACCGCCTTCTGAGTTCGGTTCTGCGTCCCGCATGGATGAGCCGCTGCCCCGATCTCGAAGTCATCAGGAAAACCATCGGCCAGATTCGTCAGGAGCTGGTGATGGACGATCAGATCGGCACAGGACACACTGCAATCCTCTGGCAAATGGGGCGCAACATCGGCATCGATGACGCCGAGATGAACTCCGTCAGGCCGCTACCTCTGGTCGACGCCGCATTTAATGTTTGGGAGAACTTGTGCCGCGCGCGCCACTGGATCGTCGGCTGGCTAACGACCTCTGCCGACGAATTTATCCTCAGCACGATGCCCGACAACAACTTTCACCCGGAAGTCTGGAAACGGACCTTTGGCCTCAACGACGAGGAGGTCTTTTTCTTCAGCTATCATCTCAAAGCAGACGAGGATCATGCGGGTCAGGAGGTCTGGGAACCGATTTTGAGATATGTAAGAAGCGAGGCAGATCGCGAGGAAATCTTCGCCGGGCTGATTTCCACGCTTAATGCGGCGAAGCTCTTCTACCAGGGCATTTGCGCAGCCGGGGACGAATACGACCGCGCGCCAAACGGCACCACAAGGAGGTAGCCCTGTACGTCCCTCGGCATGTCGATGCGCGGGTGCGCAGTAGTTAGAAGGGAATGAAGCACGATGCCATGGGACGAAACTTACTACCCGCGATCGATGCGAAACCTGCCGCCGGAAGTGCGCCTTAAGGCGGTTGAGATCGCCAATGCCTTGCTCGAGGAGGGCTATGACGAAGGTAAGGCAATACGCATCGCGATCGCCAAGGCCAAGGAATGGGCAAAGGGATCGGACGCCAATTAAGAAGAACCTTCGATCGAAGGAGGCTCTCCACCACCGCGCTCCGAGTCATCATCGACGCCTGATGGGATAGGGCAATCGCGATCGAGGTCGTCGTAACCACATCACCGACCAGGCCTGCGTTGCGCGCAACCCGGACAACGAAACGGCATTCTCACGATGCCGACAAGCCGAGTCGAGGATGCTATTGATCTCCCCATTCGGCCTGCAGGATCTCGATCGCAGTGTCGAGACGCAACAACGCTACGGCCAGGAGTTCGGCTCGCTCGTTGTCATTCAACCGTTCCTTTTCAAGCCGTGCGACCTGATCGCGCGCGGCGTGGAGAAGAGCGAGCGTCTTCGCATGTGGATGTTGGTTCATGGCCGCTTGTTCCTCGAATATTGGCTTATCGGTCTTATCGCGGCGCGTCTATCCTCGCGGCGCGTCCATCTGCGAGGGAAGTCGCGATTTCGCGGCGGCCAGGAATGCACGCGATAACGTCGCAAGCGCGGCAGCAGGCTCGATGAAACGCTTATCGATCGGTTCGCCCCCTGGTCAAGCGTCCCCGTCGTCCTTGTGAAACGTGCCGGCGGTGATGCCCTTTCGAAGGGCGCGATTGAACTAGAACGTCGCGGTCAGCAAATTCGCGGCAGTTGCTCGCCTGAAAGCAGGTCGAGAATCCTGGGGTTGCCGAGCGCGCCCAGCGCCTCGACGATCGCGTCTCCGCGAGCGCCGACTGTGCCGATGACGCGCGGCTGCGCGCTCACGGTGCATCCGCTCAGAACGTCGAGCGCGCGGTCGGCATGCTCCGCCGTGACAAAAGCCACGAACCGCCCTTCGTTCGCCACGTACAGCGGGTCGAGCCCGAGAAGTTCGCACGCTGCCGCCACCGGTTCGCACACCGCAACCGCACTTTCATCGATCGCGATCGCGACTCCCGCGTCTAACGCGATCTCGTTGAGCGCAGAGGCGAGACCGCCGCGCGTCAGATCGCGCATGCAGTGAACGTCGACGCCTTTCTGCAGCAGGGCGGAGACGGGTTGCCACAAGGGCGCGCAGTCGCTTTCCAGCGCGGTTTCGAAGCTCAGCCCCTTGCGCACCGACATGATCGCAATCCCGTGCCGGCCGACGTCGCCGCTCAGGATGATTACGTCGCCGGGCTGCACGCGGCGCGGCGAGATCTCGACGTCCGCGGCCGCGCCGATGCCGGCGGTGTTGATGAAGACCGCGTCGCCCTTGCCGCGATCGACGACCTTGGTGTCGCCCGTTACCAATTCGACGCCTGCCGCCGCCGCCGCCTCGCGCATCGACGCGACGATAATTTCGAGCATAGCTAGCGGCAGGCCCTCCTCGAGAATGAAGCCGGCGCTAAGATAGAGCGGACGCGCTCCCGCCATCGCGAGGTCGTTGACCGTTCCGAAGACCGCAAGCTTGCCGATGTCGCCGCCGGGAAAAAACAGCGGGCTTACGACATAGGTGTCGGTGGTGAATGCAATTCGTTCCGCGCCGATCCGCATCACCGCACTGTCGTGACGCGCGTCGAGCCACTGATTTGCGAAGGCGGGCAGGAACAGCCGCTCGAGCAACGAGCGCATCATGCGTCCGCCGCCGCCATGCGCAAGTTGAATTGTCTCTGGAAGTTGGTTTGGCAGCGGACAGCTCAATCGGAAATCTCTCGACATAGTTCACACCACGCTCGTCTTAAGCGCGCCCGCGCGGCCGCTGGCCATCACTGTTCGCCGATAACGGAAATACGCAGCGCACGCGCCTTCCGAGGAGACCATGGTCGCCCCGAGGGGCCGTTCGGGCGTGCATCGGGTGCCGAACGCCGGACATTCCGGCGGCTTTTTCAAACCCTGCAGGATGAGCCCGCTCAAGCATTCAGCCGACTCCTCGGCGCTCAGCGTGCCCACGCCGAATCGCAGTTCGGCATCGAAGTCCGCATATTCGGCACGAAGGCCGAGCCCGCTTGAGTCGATTTCGCCGATGCCGCGCCATTTCCGCGGCACCACTTCGAACACTTCGCCAATGATCCTGCGCGCCTCCCGATTGCCGTCCGTCCGCGCCGAACGGCTGTACTGGTTCTCGACGCGCGCTGAGCCTTGTTCGAGTTGCCGAACGCACATGTAAACGCCCTGCAGGACGTCCACAGGTTCAAAACCGGTGACGACGATCGGCACGCCGTAGCGCTCGGCGATCGGAACGTATTCGTCCATCCCCATGATGGTACAGACGTGGCCGGCGGCGAGGAGTCCGTTCACTCTGCTGTCCGGTCCTGACAAAATCGCCGCGATCGCCGGCGGCACGATCACCTGCGAGACCAGGACAAGGAAATTGCGGAGCCCGCGGCGCCTTGCCTCGTACACGGCCATCGCATTCGCGGGCGCAGTGGTCTCGAACCCGACCGCGAAGAACACCACTTCGCGATCCGGGTTTGCCTCTGCCAGCGCGAGCGCGTCGAGCGGTGAATAGATCACGCGCACATCGCCGCCGCCGGCCTTGACGCCGAGCAGATCGCGTTCCGACCCAGGCACGCGCAGCATGTCGCCGAACGAGCAGAAGATCACGCCGGCGCGCGCCGCGATTGCGATAGCTTTGTCCACGGTTTCCAGCGGCGTCACACATACCGGGCATCCGGGACCGTGGATCAGCGTAATTTCCCGCGGCAGCATCTGATCGATCCCGAACCTTACGATCGCATGGGTCTGGCCGCCGCACACTTCCATGATTTGCCACGGGCGTGTCGTGACGCGCGCGATGGCGCGCGCGAAACGCCGCGCGGCGCGCGCCTCGCGATATTCGTCAACGTACTTCACCCGCGCGGCTCCTTGGATTCGGCGATTTCTTCCATCCGATCAAGTTCTTCGAAAACGCGGCGCGCCTCCGCCTCATCGATGCGGCTGATGGCGAAGCCGGCATGCACGATCACGTAGTCGCCGGGCGCGGCCTCCGGCACGAACGCGAGGCAGGCGTCCTTGATGATACCGCCAAAGTCGATTCGCGCGCGTGGAAGATCGCCGCGCTCGATGCTCAGCACTTTACCGGGGATTCCCAGGCACATGTCCGGCCTCCCTTGCCATCTGCCGCGCGATGAACGCCTGCCCGAGCGCGATTCCGCCGTCGTTGGGCGGCACGTTTCGCGGAAAATGGACTTCGAGTCCAGCTCCTTCGAGTCGCGCCGCAGTGCGGCTCAGCAAATATTCGTTCTGAAAGCATCCGCCGCCAAGCACGACGCGCTCGATTTGGACGCGCTTGGCGACGTTGACGGCAAACGCAGCGAGCGAGTTATGAAAGCGCGCGGCGATGCGTGCGATCGGAACATCCTGGCGCAGATCTTCCAGCAGCGCGTCGATCATGGGCGTCCAGTCCCCGACTATCGGCCCTTCGCCGACGAGTCCGATCGAATATTCGCCGCACTGCTCTGCATCACTGTCGAGCGCGTGCTCGAGTTCCATCGCGGCCTGCCCGTCGAAGCTGGCGATGCCGCCAAATCCGCAGAGCGCTGCAACTGCGTCGAAAAGGCGGCCAATACTCGACGTGAGCGGCGCGTTGATGCGCGAGTCAACCATTCCTGCGACCCGATCCATCTCGGCACCCGCGAACAAATGCCCGAGATAGCGATGCGGCGCTATGCCCGCGGCACGAAGAAGGGCGAGCGCCTGGCGGCGTGGCTCGCGGATCGCACGCTCGCCGCCGGGAAGCGCGAACTGCCGCAGGGTCGCGACGCGCTCGAACGCTCCGCTGCGAACGACCAGCGCCTCGCCGCCCCAGACAGTTCCGTCAGTTCCATAACCCGTGCCGTCCCAAGCGAAGCCGAGGACAGGCCCTTCGAGCCGATGCTCGGCTATGCACGCCGCGACGTGTGCGTGATGATGCTGCACGCGGATGAGCGGCGTGCCGAGTCGCTCGGTCAGCCGCTCGGCGGCGATCGTCGATGCGTAATCGGGATGCAGATCGCACGCGAGCAACTCCGGTTTGCATCGGAAGAACGATGTCAGGTCATCGATCGCACGCTGGAAAGAATTGCGCGCAGCGGCGCTGTCGAGGTCGCCGATATGCTGACTGAGGATCGCCTCGCGGTCCAACGCGAGCGCGATCGTATTTTTCACGTGGCCGCCGAGCGCCAGCACCGCCGGACCAACGCCAATGTCGATGGTGACCGGCGTGTAGCCGCGCGCGCGCCGAATCGTGCGCGCGCTCCGCGCGCCAACGCGAACCACGGAATCGTCGAGAGGGCGCGCGACGGGCCGGTTGTGAGTCAGGAACGCGTCCGCTACATTGCCGAGCCGCGTGAGCGCTTCGGCGGTATCCGTGCATATCGGCTCCTCGGAGAGGTTCCCGCTCGTGCACACGACCGGTCGCCGGACCGCCTCGAGTAGCAGCGCATGCAGCGGCGTGTACGGGAGCATCGCGCCGAGCATCGGATTGCGCGGCGCCACGCCCTCCGCGATCCTCGGGCCGATTTCACGGTCAGATTTCCGCAGCAGAACTATCGGTGCGGCCGCTGACACGAGAGCACGCATGTCTTCATTAGACAACGCGCAGTGTGCGCGCATCGCTTCAACCGACGAAAACATCACTGCGAGCGGCTTGTCGGGTCGGTGCTTGCGCTGGCGCAATCGCGCAACTGCGGCGGGATCGAGTGCATCGACGATCAGCTGAAAACCGCCGATGCCTTTGAGCGCGACGATCTGACCGTCGCACACCATTTGGGCGGCAAGCCGCAGCGCCGCATCCTCTCTCGCGAGCGCCCGTCCCGCGGCGCCGATCAGGCTCAGCTTTGGTCCGCACGCAGGGCACGCGATGGTCTCGGCGTGAAAACGCCGGTCGCGCTCATCGTGGTACTCGCGCGCGCAGTCCGGGCACATCGTGAAACGGCACATCGTGGTGCGCGCGCGATCGTACGGCAGGCCGACGACCAGCGAGTGGCGTGGGCCGCAGCTGCTGCAAGTGGTGAACGGATACCGGTAGCGCTGCGAATGCGGGTTGCGGATATCCGCGAGACACGCGGCGCACATCGCAAGGTCGACCGGCAGCGCAGGCCTCGGGTCGACGCCGGCCGAACTTTGAACGATCGCAAACCCGCGTTCGTTGCGCGGCGCCTGCGCGCGGACTTCGACGCGCCTGAGCGCCGCGCCCGCTGGATAGTCCTCCCGGATGCGGCGGAGAAATTCGTCGAGACGCCACGGCGTTCCCTCGGCCTCGATTTCCACGCCGCGGCCGCTGTTCGAGACCCAACCACTAAGTTCGAGTTCGGCGGCGAGCCTATACACGAATGGACGGAAGCCGACACCCTGCACGACGCCCTCGCAGAAGATTGCGCGGCGAACGATGGCTTCGGCGGTTTCCATCAGGTTCACTCCGCCGCAACGTCGATCGCATCGATTCCGATGCCGATGCGGCCCAACAGTTGCGCCTCGGTGCTGCCGCATCGCGGACAGAGCATCATAAGATGGTCGGGCGCGTAACGCTCGCCGCACTGCACGCAGCGCGCTGCCACCTGGGCGATTCGCATCTCGAGCCGCGCCGTTTCCGCACGAGTCTCGCGAGCGTGCGCGGCGAAGTGAAGCGCCAGGCTCGCCCGGTCCATCGCTTCAGTATCTGCGATCCAGCCACGCACCGCGACAATCATCCCGTCGGGCGCAAGCTCCAGCGCCGCGTCAAGGATCTTCTTTGCCAGCGAGGATTCGTGCATTCAGCCACCCGCAAGCCGGAGCGCAAGCGCGGCCGCCTTATCGATCGCGGCCGCGACTGCGGGCGACAGGCTCTCGCAGTAATGGTCTGGCCGCACGATCGTAACCGCCACGATATCAATGTTGTGCGACGCGGCCGCCGGTTCCAGGATTTTCGCGAGCTCGATCGCGTCGCGCACACCGACTCCGTGCGATGACAGTAGTCGCGCACTCCGCCACCCGGCTTTCGGCGCGAAGTGAAGCACATCGCCCGGTTCGCCGCCCCCGACAAGAGCGTCGATCAGCACCACCGGGTTTGCGCCATCGATGAGCAACGGTACCAGCGCACTCGGTTCTGAAAGTTCTATTATCTCGACATCCGTGCGCTCGCATATCTCGCGCACCCGGCGCGCGATTGCGACGCCGACGCCATCGTCGCCGGCCATGGGCTGTCCTATCCCGATGATCCGCGCCGGCAATTCACTCGCGCTCCAGGGTGAGATCGAGAAAGTGCGTCGCACACGAGATGCAGGGGTCGTGGTTGCGGATCGCATGCTCCGCCATCGCGGTCGCGGCGCGATGTTCGAGCTTGATCATTTGCGGCGCCAAGGCCAACAGATCATCTTCGATGGATTTCTGGTTTTGCGAAGTTGGCGGAACGATCTTAGCGTCGTGGATGAGACCATCATCACCGATCTGATAGCGATGATAGAGGAGCCCGCGAGGCGCCTCGCTGCATCCATGGCCGATTGCCGCACGCGGCGCGCACTCGACGCAGGAGTTCGCCGGAGGTTGATAGCCGCGAATGATCCGAATCGCCTCATCGAGCGCATGAACCACCTCGACCGCGCGGACCACGATGCTCTTGAAGGGATTGATGCACGGCGCTTCGAGCTTCGCCCGCCGCGCCGCGTCCTTTGCCGTATCGGACAGCAGTTCGAAGTTCAGATTGAAGCGCGCCAGCGGTCCGCACAGGTAGGCGCCGCGCTGCCTGACCATCGCGTGCAGCGCGTTGGAGTATGGCACCTGTCTTTCCTCGAACGCATCGTCGAAGTCGCGTACGTCGATGTCGAGGCCCTTGTTGGACACGATGCGGGTGCCGATGAACGGATATGTGTGGTCGCCGCGAAGCGCGACCAGCTCGTAATCGCGCGACAAATCCGGAAAATCGAAGCCGGCGACCCAGTCGGCGGCGATGATCGCGTCCTCGCGGGCTGCGGCCAACTCAGGCATTAGCGCCTCGAGCTCGCCGCGCTCGGGGGCGCGATGAAATCCGCCGATGCGGACGTTGATCGGATGCACCTCGCGCCCGCCGACCGAACGGACCAGCGCGTTGCCCGTCTTCTTGATGCGTAATCCGCGCTGGACCATCTCGCGATGCGTACGCGCCATCGTCATCGCATCCGGATAGCCGAGAAAGTCCGGCGCGTGCAGTAAGAACATGTGCAGCGCGTGACTCTCGATCCATTCGCCGCAGTAGATGAGACGTCGCAGGTCGGCGAGCGCTCCGGCGATTGTAGCCCCGACCGCATCCTCAATCGCGGCACAGCTGCTCATCTGGTAGGCGACCGGGCAGATGCCGCAGATGCGCGCGGTGATATCGGGCACTTCGAGATATGAGCGCCCGCGCAGAAACGCCTCGAAGAAACGTGGCGGCTCGAAGATGCGCAGTTCGACGTCGCGCACCTGGTCGCCTTTGAAACGGATGCGGAGGGCGCCCTCGCCCTCGACGCGCGCGAGGTAGTCAACCTTGATCGTCTTCATGGCGCATCGATGCAGCCGCGAACGGCTCGGCGGCGGCGTTGAACGTGCGCAGGACGCGGACGATCTCGCCGCGGCTGACGCCCGCTTCGGCCCACTGTCGCATGAGCGATTCCATGTTCGGGCGATCGCTCGGCCCATAGCATCCATAGCATCCTCGCGCGTACGCCGGGCAGAGCGCGCCGCAGCCCGCGTGAGTGATCGGTCCCAAACACGGCACGCCGCGCGCGACCATCACACATACGGTGCCGCGGCGCTTGCATTCGACGCAGACCGGATGCGCGGGGGTGGAAGGCGTGCGGCTCGCGAGCAGCGATGAGATCACGTCCAATAGCTGCAGCTTGTTGATGGGACAGCCGCGCAGCTCGAAATCGACCTTAACGTGCGCGGCGATCGGCGTGGAGCGATCCAGCGTCGCGACATACGCCGGAGCGGCGTAGACGATCGATGCGAATTGCTTCACGTCGGCGAAGTTGCGCAGCGCCTGGATTCCACCGGCGGTGGCGCACGCGCCGATCGTCACCAGGCGGCGCGACTGCCGGCGCACCTCGCGGATGCGCTCGGCATCGTGGGGCGTCGTGATCGAACCCTCGACCAGCGAGAGATCGTAGGGGCCTCCGACAGTCGCGCTGCTGGCCTCGGTAAAGTTCGCGATCTCGACGCGGTCCGCGAGCGCGAGCAGGTCGTCCTCGCAATCGAGCAGGCTCAACTGGCAGCCGTCGCACGAGGCGAACTTCCACACTGCCAGTTTGAGTTTGCGCATGCGTTGTGCGGCGGCCATGTCAGATTTCCCTCACCCCGAGCAGCGGAGCGGCGTGGTCGAAGGACATCACCGGGCCGTCCTTGCAGATGAATGACGGCCCAAACTGGCAGTGCCCGCATATGCCAATGGCACATTTCATGTTGCGTTCCATCGAGATGTAAATGTCGCGTGCGGCGATTCCGCGCACGAGCAGGGCGCGCGCGGCCGCGCGCATCATCACCTCGGGCCCGCAGGTCATCGCGATCGTGCTGGCGGGATCGAACTGGGGTGAGTCGAGAAGGTCGGTTATCACGCCGACGCGTCCTTGCCACGATGGTTCCCCGCGATCGACGATGACCTGCACTTCGGCAAGGCCGCTGCGCCGCCAGCGCTCGAGTTCGCGCGTGAATAGCAAATCGCCGGGAGTTCGTGCTCCGTACAGCAAGGCAATCCGGTTGCGGCGGCCGCGCTTGCGCAGGAAGTGATAGAGCACGGGGCGCAGCGGCGGCAGACCGATCCCTCCGGCGAGCAGAAGAATAGTGGCCTTGCGGCGCTCCGCCTCTCCTATCGGCCAGCCCGAGCCGAAGGGCCCGCGCACCCCGATCGATTGGCCGCGCTTCATCACCGCCATCGGATGCGTCACGCTGCCGACCGCGCGCACCGTGTGTACGAGATGCTCCGGCCGCGCCGGGTCGCCGCTGATCGAAATCGCCGACTCGCCGGCGCCAAACACGTAGAGCATGTTGAACTGTCCGGGAGCGAAACCCTCTCGCGCGTGCGGGTCGGCGAGCATCAGCGTCACCGTGTCGGCCGATTCACGGACCACCCGCTCAATCGTGAGAAACCGCGGCACCATCGGGTCGTTGGCCGGCGCGCCTGATCGAGGATCTTCGCTGGTTAGCGGCGACACGGTCGGAGCGCCTACGGATTGGCGCGATAGACGTCGAGCAACTGGAGATGGGCGCGCTCGAGGTTGCGATCGATCTCCTGCAAAAAGCGCTTGAGCAATTCGTAGCCGAGATCGTGGTCGGCCTCGCATTTGCTGCGCAGGCAATTGCCATCGAACGCAAAGGCGCGGACAGGTTCCACCGCGCGTGCGTCGAAATTCCACCTGTACGGTGGAAACAACCACGACCAGCCGAAGACATGGCCCGCCTCGATAGTGGCAATCAGCGTGTTGCCGCGTTCCGGTGCGTGCACCTCGAGCGCAACACGCCCCTCGCGCACCAGATACGCCGCGTCGGCCGGGTCGCCTTCTTTGAACAGGAACCGGCCGGCAGCGAAGCGCATGTTGGCGGCGCATCCGGTCATGAATGCCAGATGGCGCTCCTCCATGGTTTTCAGGAAGGGATGTTCGCGCAGCAGCCGCTCGAGCGTTTCCATGTTCAGTCTTCCCCCTTTACCGGGCCGGGCAGCGCGCGGCGCAGGTCGCCGGCGCGGATTGCAGCGGCCTCCTCGGTGAGATCGATGCCCACCGGGCACCATGTAATGCAGCGGCCGCATCCGACGCATCCCGAGGTTCCGAACTGATCGATCCATGATGCGAGCTTGTGCGTGAGCCATTGGCGGTACCGCGCCTTGATCGAACTGCGCGTGCTGCCGCCGTGAAGATGCGAAAAATCCATGGTGTAGCAGGAGTCCCATACCCGCACCCGCTCGGCCGAGGTACCGGAGAGGTCGACTCGGTCCTCGACCGTGGTGCAAAAGCAGGTGGGGCAGACCATCGTGCAGTTGGTGCAGGCGAGGCATCGCGACGCGACCTCGTCCCAGCGCGAATTCTCGAGGTTGGCGTAGAACAGCTCCTTGATTCCCTCGGTCTCCAGCGCGCGGCCCATCGACGCGGCGGTCCGGCGGCTGACTTCCGCGCCGGCTGCAGCGTGCGACGCATCGGCACGGCGATGCGGCACGCTTTCCATCAGCGCGGCGCCGGTCTCGCTGCCGATCTCGACCAGAAACTGATGCGTCTCGCCGTCGATAAGTTCAGTGAGCGCAAGATCGTAACCCGATTCGGCGCGCGGACCCGTGCCCATCGATACGCAAAAGCAGGTCCCGCCGGCCTCCATACAATTGACGGCGACTATCAGGAGGTTGTTCCTCTGGGCAGCGTAATCGGGATCGACGTACTTGCCGCCGGTCATCACGCGATCCTGAACCGCGATAGCGTGAAGCTCGCAGGAGCGCAATCCGATCAGCGCAAGGCGCGGGGGCATCTCGCGATCCACCGCGACGCTGACGGCGCCGTGTTCATCCCGGGTGGCGCGCCAGAGCCTGAGCGAAGGCTTCAAGAGATATTTCTTGGGCGACTGCGGCCCGAGCGCGAATCCAAATACGGCGTCATCGGCGCGCCGCTCGAGCCGGTAAGAACCGGGGTTCTGGACCGCGGTCCATCCGATCGGCAGCGCGTCGGTGTCATTCAAATGGTCATAAACTATGGCGCCGTCGCGGATGGTCGGCCCGACGATCTCGTAGCCGCGCGCGCGGATGCCGCGAAACAAGTCCGAAAGCGCATGGCGCTCGACGAGTAGCGGTCCGGGCGCGTTTTGAACTGGCATCGGCAGGGCTCGCGCTCAGGTCAGCGACGGCTTTTGCTTCATTCTCGAAACATAGCATCCCCCCGGCACCAGGCTGCGTCAAACGCCGTCGCCGAGGGCGGGTTGCAGCGGTACCGGGAGCCAGTGGCGCTTTCTCAACGAGCGATACCCTTTCAGTCTGCCGCCATGTGCGCGCTGCTAGCAAAGGTTTGGGCCGCCCGCTCGGCCTCGCCGATGCGAGCTTTCTGACGATAGAGCGAGAGGTCCACCCGGCGGGTTTTCCACCAGTAACGGATGGTGCTGCCGGACCAGTTATTCGTGATGCGGCCGTCGTCGTTTTTGTACCAGCTCTTACCGGTTGCCGCCCAGGCCGTGTCTTGCAGCTCCTTCTGCACGCGAGCGTCGAAAGATTCCATCACGTCGCGGCGCAGGTCGATCGAGGCGAGACCTCGCGAATCCATTTCATCCAGGCATCCAAGAATGTAATTGGTCTGGCACTCGATCATGAAAATTATCGAGTTATGGCCGAGGTTCGTATTCGGCCCATACATCAGGAAGAGATTCGGAAATCCCGCGACCGTGATTCCAAGGTAGGCTCTTGGAACGCCGTGCCATTCCTGGTCAAGTGAACGCCCCTCGGCCCCCACTATCTCCATCGGCGCCAAAAACGAGGTGGATTGAAAGCCGGTCGCCAGAACGATGACGTCGGCCGGAACGTTGCGTCCGTCTTTGGTCACGACCGCGTCCTGGGTGACGTGGTCGATCGGGCTCAAGACCACTTCGACGTTCTCGCGGTTAAGCGTGGGGAAGTAGTCATCAGAAATCAGCATCCGCTTGCCGCCAAAAGGATAATCAGGAATCTGGGTTTGCTGGAGCTGTGGATCCTTGACGGTCGAGCGCAGGTAGCGCTCGGCAATCTTTTGCGCACGATCCGCGAAAAACCTGACACGGCGAAAGATCGGCCAGTTGATCTCATGGCGAAAATAGATAAACCAGCGGTATGCCAGCGCGAGCGGGCGATGCCGGGCGAAACGCTGCTTCTCGACCTCGGTGTATGCGCGGTCTCCTCGCGGCACCATCCAGTTGGCGCTGCGTTGAAAGATGGTCAGCCGGTGGACCTTGGGCGCGATCACCGGGATGAACTGGATTGCGCTTGCGGCGTTGCCCACCACAGCGACATTGAGGCCAGTCAGATCGACGTCATGGCGCCAGCGCGCGGAGTGGAACGACAGCCCCTTAAAATTCTCGAGGCCTTCGATTTTCGGGATGAACGGCCGGTTGAGCTGACCCGTTCCGCTCACCAGCACGTCGGCGACTATTTCCTCGCCGCGTGCGGTTTTCAGCCGCCAAACACCTTCGTTTGCGTCCCAGCGCGCAGCCGCGATCTCGGTATTGAGGCGGATGTGGCGTCCGAGATCGTACTTGCGCGCGCAGCTCTCCATGTATTCCAGAATCTCGGATTGCGGTGCCCACTTCCGCGACCAGTCGGTCTTTTGCTCGAAAGAGAAGCAGTAGGAAAACGCGGGCACGTCACAGCATGCGCCGGGGTAGGTGTTGTCGCGCCAGGTACCACCCAGGCGATCGGCCTTTTCAAACAACGTGAAAGTTTCCACCCCGCGCTTTTTGAGTTGGATCGCCAAGCACAGTCCGGCGAAGCCGGACCCAATGATCGCGATACGCCGCGGCCTGTTGTCGGAATTAATCATAGAGCACCATCGTCGTTCGAAGGCATGGGTCTGTTTTTAATTCCCAAGCAAATAACGAGCCCGGCACGAGTTAGAGATGCTCGAGGTTCTAGCGCATGCTCCCAGAACCATCCTGCGTGGATGTATCCGGCGGCCACAATGCTGGTCCGTTTGGGCGCATCGCGCGAATCCTCACATCGCCGAGACTTTCCTCCACTGCCCTCTCCCTGATTAACTCAGCGCCAAAGTCGGAGATACGACAAATCCGTCCGAAGCTGACCAAGAGAAAGCGATGACCACAGATACGGTACTGGCTGAAGTCGATCGCAGCGGCGTGGCCACGGTTACGCTTAATCGGCCCGACGTGAACAACGCCTACAACGGCGAGATGATACTCGGCCTGATCGAAACTTTCGGCGCGCTCGCCGCCGACGCGCAGGCTCGAATCGTCGTGATCCGCGGCAACGGCAGGCACTTCCAGGCGGGCGCCGACCTTAAATGGATCAGGGAGACGAGCAAACTCTCGCCGGAAGCGAACCTTAAGGCCTCCGCCAATACCACCAACGCCGTGCGGGGCCTGAACGAGTTCCCGAAACCGACGATTGCGCTGGTGCACGGTGGATGCTTCGGCGGAGGGGTCGGCCTGGTCGCGGCATGCGACATCGTCATCGCTGCCGAGGACGCGATTTTTGCGATTACCGAGGTCCGCTGGGGACTGATCGCGGCGCCGATCATCCCCCAGCTGAACGCCCGGATAGGGCTCGCCAACGTCCGCCGCTATGCGCTTACCGCAGAGAGGTTTGACGCGCGGCAGGCGAAGGAAATCGGGCTGGTGAACGAAGTCTCCGCAGTGGGCAAACTCGACGAGGCGGCGGCGCCGATGATCGACGCTTTATTGATGTGCGGTCCCGACGCTATCGCCCAGACCAAAGCCTGTGCGCTCGAGCTTGGCCGGGCGGCGCTCGGCGACGATCTGGCGGAGCGGCTTGCGCGCATGCACGCGCTCAAGCGCATGACGCCGGAAGGCGCGGAGGGACTCGCAAGCTTCCTCGAGAAGCGCAAGCCCGCCTGGTATCCGGGCGAAGCCGGCAGCATCAAGAAGTAGGCAACCTGCTCCGCGCAGTTACTCCTTGATCTTGAGCGCGCGCGACGGGCAGGCGGCGACGGTCGCGCGCACCCGCGCTTCGTCGGTGGCCGCAGGGTCGATTACGAATTTGCCGCCTTCAACCTTGAAGACTTGCGGCAGAGACTTCACGCAATTGCCCGAGTGAATACAGATCTTGCTATCCCAAGTCACTTCCAAGGCCATGACGGTTCACCTCTTGATTTAGCTTTTGGCCCTTGCGCAGTCGTCACGCGAGGTCGAAGCGATCCAGGTCCATCACCCTGGCTCACGCCGCGACGAAGTCTTTCACGAACGTATCCTTCGAATCCGTACACGCATAGACTTCCGCGAGGGCGCGCAGCTGCGAATTCGAACCGAAGATCAGGTCGACGCGGGTAGCGGTCCACTTGACCTCGTTCATTCTGCGGTCGCGCCCCTCGTACACGCCTTCAGAGCCGGCCGACGGCTGCCACTGCGTGTTCATGTCGAGAAGATTGACAAAGAAGTCGTTGGTCAGCGTCTCCGGCCGCTTGGTGAAGACGCCGTGCGCGGACTTTCCGGCATTTGCGCCCAGCACGCGCAGCCCGCCAATGAGGACCGTCATTTCGGGCGCCGTCAGCGTCAGCAACTGCGCCCGATCCACCAGCAGCTCCTCAGCCGACAGGCGCCGCTCGCCGCGGAGATAGTTGCGGAAGCTGTCGTAGGTCGGCTCGAGCGGCGCGAAGGATTCGGCGTCGGTCTGGTTTTGCGACGCGTCCATCCGACCCTGCCGAAACGGGACTTTTACGTCATGCCCAGCCGTCTTCGCGGCTTTCTCGATCGCCGCAGAGCCGCCGAGAACGATCAGGTCCGCAAGCGAGACCTTTTTGCCGCCAGACTGTGAAGCGTTGAACTCCTTCTGGATCGATTCGAGCGTCTGCAACACCTTCGCCAGCTGGGGCGGCTGGTTTACTTCCCAGTCCTTTTGCGGGGCGAGGCGGATGCGGGCGCCGTTCGCTCCACAGCGCTTATCCGAGCCACGGAAAGTCGATGCCGACGCCCACGCCGTCGAGACCAGCTGGGAAACGGACAGGCCGGAGGCGAGGATTTTCGCCTTCAGAGCGGTAACGTCCTGCTCTCCGATCAAAGGATGATTCACAGCCGGAATGGGGTCCTGCCACGGCAGCTGCTCCTTCGGAACGAGCGGGCCGAGATAGCGCGCGATCGGGCCCATGTCGCGATGCGTCAGCTTGAACCACGCCCGCGCAAACGTATCCGCGAACTGATCCGGATGCTCGTGGAAGCGCCGTGAAATCTTTTCGTAAGCGGGGTCTAACCGCAACGAGAGGTCGGTGGTCAGCATCGATGGCGCGCGCCGTTTTGATTGATCCTGCGGATCCGGAATCGTGCCGGCACCTGCGTCATCTTTCGGTTTCCACTGATGCGCGCCGGCGGGACTCTTGGTCAGTTCCCACTTGTAGCCGAAAAGGTTCGAGAAGAAGTCGTTACCCCATTTGGTAGGCGTCGTGGTCCACGTGACTTCCAGGCCGCTCGTGGTCGCGTCACGGCCTTTGCCCGTGCCGAAGGTGCTCTTCCAGCCAAGGCCTTGCTCCTCGATGCCGGCGGCTTCCGGCTCCGGGCCCACCAGCGTCGCATCGCCGGCGCCGTGGGTTTTGCCGAAGGTATGGCCGCCGGCAATCAGGGCGACCGTTTCTTCGTCGTTCATCGCCATCCGGCCGAAAGTCTCGCGGATATCTCTGGCCGCGGCGAGGGGATCCGGCTTGCCGTTCGGCCCTTCGGGATTTACGTAGATCAGGCCCATCTGTACCGCGGCGAGCGGATTCTGAAGATCGCGGTCGCCGCTGTAGCGCTCGTCTGCCAGCCACTTGCCCTCGGGTCCCCAGTAGATATCCTCAGCCTCCCAGGCATCCACGCGCCCGCCGCCAAAGCCGAACGTCTTGAAGCTCATCGACTCGAGCGCGACGTTGCCCGCGAGAATCATCAGGTCGGCCCATGAAATTTTGCGCCCGTATTTCTGCTTGATTGGCCAAAGCAGCCGGCGCGCCTTGTCGAGGTTCGCGTTGTCCGGCCAGCTATTGATCGGGGCGAAACGCTGTTGGCCGGATCCCGCGCCGCCGCGGCCATCGGCGATGCGATAGGTACCTGCGCCATGCCACGCCATCCGAATGAAGAGCGGGCCGTAGTGGCCATAGTCGGCTGGCCACCAATCCTGTGAGTCCGTCATCAAGGCATGAAGGTCCTTGATCACCGCGTTGAGGTCGAGGCTCTTGAATTCCTTGGCGTAGTCGAACTCCTCGCCCATCGGATTGGACAGGGTGGAGTTCCGGCAGAGAACTTGAAGGTTCAACTGGTTCGGCCACCAGTCACGGTTGGTTGTGTGCGCGGGTGCCGCCCGTGAACGGGCAGTTACTTTCGCTTGCCATGTTGGCCTCCGATCGCGATCGGCTTTGTTTGATGCTCCCGCGAGCATAGTACGTCAGCTTTCGCGGTGCATAGGACTCAAAAGGGTCTGTGGCAGAGCATGTTGCGGCTGACAGACAGGTGCGTGAGGTCTGAGGCCCGTCATTTGCGCTATAGTCTGGACGCTCGGTTAAGGACGAGAGGGGGATGTCAAATCGTATCTTCGCTTCACTTCGCTGGCTGACCATCGACTACCAGCCGCATCCGGAGGAGCGATCGTTCGTGGAGCGGGCCAACACGCTTCGCGAGCGCGGGGTCGAGGCGACTGTTGCGGTGCCTAGTGATCCGGAAACCGAGCGGATATTCGGAGTCCGCCTGGCGCGCTATGGTCTCCAGGCGGTCTGGCTGGAGGTGGCGAATGGCACGGAAGAACCCCTGTGGCTGGACCGCCTCCAGCTCGATCCCGACTACTACACTCCACTCGAGGCGGCACACCTCGCGCACTTCGCGATGGGCAGGCGGTTGATGGCGTTCGGAATGCTTGGATGGCTGGTCCTGCCGCTCCTGCCACTTTTGCCGCTCAAGCTCTTGGGTGCACGCGCCGCAAACCGGCGCATGAACGAGGTATTCCGCGCGGTCGGCTTTCTTACCGGAGTGATCTCGCCAGGGAAGAAAGTCAACGGCTTCCTGTTCACTCCGTTGGACGAAGGGATGAAGCGCGTCGAGGTACGGCTGCTCGGCCGCAGTTACTCGTTCGACTTCCCCTTCATGGTCGAAGTGCCCGGGCTAAAACTTCCTCATCCGGCATCCGCGGGAGTGGACAAGACCAGCGAACTCGACGAGGCGGCGCTGCAGCTTTGGCTCGAGCGGCAGCCGCGATGCACAAGCAACGCGCGGGGAACGATGGAGGGCGACCCGCTCAATCTCGTGATCGTCGGAGACCGCGCGTCGATCCAGGAATGCCTGAGCGCATGGGACGAAACGGAATCGCTGACCTTCGCGACCGCCTGGAAAACCGCCAGGGCCTTCCTGATGGAGTCACGCTATCGCTATTCCCCGGTGAGCCCGCTCTATATCGGCGGACGCCAGCAGGATTTTGCGCTACAACGCGCGCGCCTGCGTTTGAACCAGCGCCTCCACCTGCGGCTTTGGACCACTGACGTTCGCTTCGGCGGCGAACCGGTGTGGATCGGCCAGGTCAGCCGCGACATCGGCGTGCGCTTCACGCCCAAAACCTGGAACCTCACGACCCATCTGATCGATCCCGACGTGGATGAGGCGCGCGACTATGTCCTGGACGGGTTGCGGGCCTCCGGCCGTGTCGCCCGCCTAGGGTTCGTCTCCGGCGTCGAGGCCGCGCCTTCCACCGCCCCGCGCCGCAATCTGACCGGCGATCCATATTTTACCGACGGTTTGCGCGCGGTCGCCGTGCTCTCTCGAACACGCACCGCGCCATCGCTTCTTTCATGGGCGGCCGGGAAAACCGGGAGTATCGCGGCAACCGATTGAGCGTTGGCCCGAAGGCATCGCACCGTCCACTCCTCGCGTCGGCGTACGACGGGTTCCCGTCGAGCCGAGCCTAGACCGCGCGTTCCGTGGCCTCGGCAATTTCGCTCAGCGTTGCGAACCAGGCTCCTCTCTCCTTCATATGGACGATTAGCTCTTCGAGCCGCGTGATCATGTGCGCCCGTCCGATGGACTGCGGATGGACGACGAAGGCGTAGCAGGCGCCCTCCTCGTTGGCGACCGCATAGTCGAAGATCGCCTTCCAGCGGTCGAGCAGGTCATGTGCGGGACGCATCCCCTCCTGGAATCCGGGGATGAAATCGACCTGCGAAAAATCGGTAAGGAACCATTGTCCCGGAATCTCCAGGATGCGGCTTGGCGGACCGAACACGTTCCCGCGGTCGGTATGTACCTCCACAGGGCGAATCCAATAGGGATGAAAATCGTTGGCAAGCAGGCTGCTGTCGATGTCGAAACCGTAGCGCTCCAGAAGCCCGAGCGTATTCTCGCTGAAGTCCCAATACGGCGCCCGGTAGGTGCGGGGTTTGACGCCGATGCGCGCGAGCGCCGCGAGCCCGAGCTCCATCACCTTGATTTCCTCCTCCAGTTTCAATGGCTGAGGGTTCTCATGCGCGTATCCGTGATGCCCGATTTCGTGCCCCGCCGCGGCGATTTCACGGCACAGCTCGGGCCACGTATCGATGGTATGGCCCGGAATGCAGAAAGTGCTGCGCACCTTGTGTTTTTCGAACAGACGCATCAGGCGCGGCATCCCGACCTCGGCGCCGAATTCGCCCCGCGACATGTAGGCAGGCGAGATGCGGTTGAGGCAAATCCACAGCGATTGAGCATCGAAATCACAACCGAGATTGACCGCTATCTTCTTTCCGGCGGGGATTTTAACCCGGCCCCATACCTGCGCCATAAAATCCTCCCCTGAAGTTGCTGGAAGTTGTTGTCACTCATGACGCATACGCGCAGAGTGCTTTGATTTGCAAGGATGTTTGGGAGCAGCGTCGGCCTCCGCGGGCGGGCACAGGCGAACCGCACGGATCGCGAAGAGCACCGATTGCGACGGAGGTCTTTCTTCGGCGTGCTTGCCTTGAAAATCCGGTCCATAGGATCATCCATTCTCGATGTCGATGCTCAAGTTCCCGCCTGCGAAGCGAACCCCGGAGAAGGAGCATGGGAACTTCAAAAGGAAAAGCATGGCCTGACCGGCGCATCCTGGACCTGTTCGGAATCGAATTGCCGATCATGCTGGCGCCGATGGCCGGCCCTGGAACCGCCGCGCTGGCGATTGCGGTAAGCGAGGCCGGCGGATTGGGTTCTCTGCCCTGCGCGCAGCTGGGCAGCGCCGAGATCCGCGCGGCCATGGAAACGATACGTTCCAGCACCTCACAGCCGATCAATCTGAATTTCTTCTGTCACAGGATGCCAGCCTCCGATACGAATCGCGAGGAGGCGTGGCGCGAGCAGCTGAGACCCTACTATCTTGAGCTCGGATTGGATCCGGATGCTCCACTTGCTCCTCCCTCCCGCAGACCCTTCGACGCCGAATCATGCGCCATCTTGGAGGAGTTCAAGCCTGAGGTTGTCAGCTTTCATTTCGGCCTGCCTGCTCCCGATTTGCTCGGCCGTATCAAGGCGACGAAAGCCCGCCTGATCGGTTCGGCGACGACGGTGCGGGAAGCGCGATGGCTCGAGGCGCATGGTTGCCACGCGGTCATCGCGATGGGTCTCGAAGCCGGCGGCCATCGCGGGAACTTTCTCTCGGACGATATGGGGCGGCAGGTCGGAACCTTCGCGCTTGTGCCGCAGATCGCGGACGCGGTCAGGATACCGGTCATCGCGGCCGGGGGAATCGCCGACGGTCGCGGGATCGTCGCGGCGTTTGCGCTGGGCGCCTCGGCCGTTCAGATCGGCACCGCATATCTGTTCTGTCCCGAGGCCAAAGTTCCTGCGCTACATCTCGAGGCGCTCATGAGCGCCGCCGATGACGACACGATGGTCACCAATGTGTTCACCGGTCGCCCCGCGCGAGGCATCGCCAACCGGCTGATGCTGGAAGTCGGTCCGATGGCGCCGTCCGCGCCGGAGTTCCCGCTGGCGAGCAGCGCGATCGCACCGCTTAGGGCCAAATCCGAGCCGGCAGGTTCGCGCGATTTTATGAATCTCTGGTCCGGTCAGGCCGTGCGGCTCGCTCGGCGCGGCCTTGTGGCGCGTGAGCTGACCCGCGCGCTGGCCGCTGAGGCGCTGGATCGTATGTAATCATATCTCCGCTGCCCCTAAGTGGTCCCAACGGACGTTTGATGTCTGTCGTTACCCGGCTCCGTTAACAAGGGAGGAAACACCGATGGCCACGATCAACACAAGCAGCTATCAGGTTCGTTACCGCAGCGCCAGCGCCGACGCCGTAAAGGTTTTCTATCGTGAGGCCGGCGACCGCAAGGCTCCCGCGCTCTTGCTCCTGCACGGTTTCCCTACTTCGTCGCATATGTTCAGGGACCTCATTCCGATGCTCAACGATCGCTATCACATCATAGCTCCCGATCTGCCGGGCTTCGGCTTTTCGGACGCGCCGGACCGGGCTCAATTCAAATATACGTTCGAACATCTCACCGATGTGATAGATCGCTTTACCGAAGCCATCGGCTTGCGGCGTTACGCGCTCTACATATTCGACTACGGCGCGCCGGTCGGGCTTCGCCTCGCCCTGAGGCATCCGGAACGCGTGAGGGCGATCGTCTCGCAGAACGGCAACGCCTATGAGGAAGGATTGAGCGACGGCTGGAATCCAATCCAGAAGTACTGGAAGGAGCCGACCGAAACCAATCGCGCGGCGCTACGGGAGTTCCTCAAACCCGAGACGACCAAGTTCCAATACATTCACGGCGTGAGCGAGGAGGCCCTGGTCGCGCCGGAATCCTACACGCTCGACTCGGCGCTGCTCGCGCGGCCCGGGAACGACGAGATTCAGCTCGACCTGTTCCTCGACTATGCGAGCAACGTGGCGCTATACCCGAAGTTCCAGGAGTATTTCCGATTCCGACGGCCCCCGCTGCTGGCGGTATGGGGGAAGAACGACCCGTTCTTTCTCCCTCCCGGCGCCGAAGCATTCAAGCGCGACAACCCAAATGCCGAAGTGCATCTTTATGATACCGGCCACTTCGCGCTTGAGACTCACGTCGAGCAGATCGGCGGAGTCATTAGCGATTTCCTCGGCCGACACCTCCGTGAATGATCAGCGGTGCCGAGGCTGTCGAGTGGGGCCGGGCCTACCATCTGTGACTGCAGTCGGGGCATTCCCACGCGGGAGCGTTGTGAATGATGCAGCAGCCTCCAAGCTCGACGTCGCCACGGTTTGCTGCCTGCAGCAGGTCTTTGCCCGGCAAGCCGTAAACGATCGGACGCGCCGCGGTTGACCCGCATTGAGGACATTTCGGGCGGCGCGTCCCCTGCGGCCGCGAGTTTTTGGAAGCTGCGCGCATGCGGTCGAGAATAGCTCCCGGCCATTCCATCAGCAAAGCAGGGTTGGAATGGCCATCCGCAAAATGAACGCGCAAGGCCGGCACCAAAAAGCCGGCGCCAAAAAAGGCCGCGTGGACCGTGAGCAAGCGAATCTACTTCAACGCGTTTCACATGAATTGCGTGGTGCATCAGTCGCCCGGCCTGTGGGTGCATCCCGAAGATCAGATGGATCGTTACAGAGATCTCAGGGCGTGGGTGGATCTCGCGCAGATGCTGGAGCGTGGCAAGTTCGACGGGCTCTTCCTCGCCGACGTTATCGGCGTCTACGACGTCTTTCGCGCCAGCCGCGACGTCGCTGTCAAAGGCGGAGTGCAGATCCCGGTGAACGATCCGAGCCTGCTAATCCCGGCGATGGCCCTGGCGACGGAGCATCTCGGGTTCGCGTACACGAGTTCGGTGTTGCAGAGTCATCCGTTCACCTTCGCGCGGCAGATCTCAACGCTCGATCACCTGACCAAGGGCAGATTGGCGTGGAACGTCGTCGCCTCCTATCTCGAAAGCTCCGGACGCAACTTCGGCCGCACCGGACTCCTCGATCACGACGAACGCTACGACTTCGCCGACGAATACCTCGAAGTCTGCTACAAGCTCTGGGAGTCAAGCTTGGGAAGACGGGGCGGTGCTGGAAGATCGGCGGCAAAAGATTTACGCCGATCCAGCCAGGATTCACGACATCCATCACGAGGGCAGGAACTTCAAGGTTCACGGATGCCATCTATCGGAGCCGTCCCCGCAGCGGACACCGGTGCTGTACCAGGCCGGGGCGTCGGCGCGAGGACGGCAGTTCGCGGCGCGCCACGCGGAGTGCGTATTCGTGACCGGCCCGACGCCGGAGGTGGTCGCCGAGTGTATCCGCGATACGCGCGAGCGGGCGCGAAAAGAGGGCAGAGACCCGCAGGATCTGCTCTTCTTCATGTTCCTGAAAGTAATCACCGGCGCAACCGAGGCCGAGGCTCGGCGCAAGTACGACGACTTCCTCGAATATGTCGACTACGAAGGCGGTCTGGCCCTGCTGGGCGGATGGACCGGAGTCGACTTCAGCAGGTTCGAGCCGGATCAGCCGGTCGAGTACATCGAGACCAATGCGATTCGAAGTCTGCTGCAAGGTTTCACCCAGGGCGGCTCGACCCGGAAGTGGACGGTGAGGGACGTGGCCAGGGCGGTAGGGATCGGCGGGGGAGGCCCGGTAGTTATCGGCGCACCGGAGCAGGTCGCCGACGATCTGATGCAGTGGGTACGGGCGGGCGCGGACGGATTCAACCTCGCTTACATGATCACGCCCGGAACCTTCAAGGATTTTATCGAGGGCGTGGTACCGGTGCTGCAACGGCGCGGGCTCATGCAAACCGAATACGGAGAGGGGACGTATCGGGAGAAGCTGTTCGGATCGGGACGATCGCATCTGCCCGATCGGCATCCTGGCGCCCGCTACGCGAGGGCGCCAGAAAAGTAGGCGGTCTCGTCCTTCCTGCATTCAGACGAGGGAATCGCCGATGGGGAATACTGTGCCAGCCTCCATGTTGCGTGGCGAGGCGCGGTGGAAGATGCCGCCAGAGAGCAATCGGCCGAGGCTACAGGTGGTTTGAATGACGTGAAGATGACCGCGCCATGGTGCGCCAATGTCTTGCGTAGGGTGGCACCGCGACTATGGCTATGCCGGAGTGTGATCGATCAGGTGAACCGGGTAATGCTCGAAAAGGTGGCGCAAGTCGGTGAAGCCGGCAGCGTCTATAGGCCCGCAGTGCGCCCGGGCCGCTTGACGAACTGGAGTTGGCCCTCTCACCCATTCTCCTGGTCGAAAGCGCGAGAATATCGCTCGTGCAATACGAAGCGGCCTCGGGTTGAACATAGCAATATCGGGAGGAGAATCGATTTGCTCGGTTCGATCGTCGGCCTGGCTTGAAAAACGCATCGGCAACCTGATTGAACCGCGCACCTTCTAACTCACTGCGGCATCCCGGGCCGTGCAATGCCTTCGGGCGGTTTGAGCGCGCTGAAATTGAGCAGTCGATCTCCGCACGCTTCGAGGCGCAAGCGGCGCGACGCACTTCTGCGCTGGCGATGGCCGATGGAGGCCTGCGCTGGAGCTATAGCGAGCTGAACCGTCTGGCGAACCGGATCGCGAGAGCGATACCCGAGGCGGGTCCGGCTGACGGCCGGCCGGTTGCGTTGTTGTTCGAGCAGGGAGCGATGGCGATCGCGGCGATGCTCGGGGTGCTCAAGTCGGGACGTTTTTAGGTCCCCTTGACTCCACGGCTGCCGGTCGCGAGGCTCGAGACACTCCTGGAGGATTCCCAGGCAAACCTGATCTTGACCAATCGGCTCAATGCTCCGTTGGCGCGCGAGGCCGCGGGCGCCGCGGCCACGCCCTTGCTGGTCGATAGTCTTGGCGGGCACTTGTCGGAACATGACCTGGAACTGGCGATTGCTCCCGACGCGCTTGCCTACATTCTCTATACTTCCGGATCGACGGGCGTTCCCAAGGGCGTCGTGCAGAATCATCGCTGTGTGCTGCACAACGTCATGAAGTACACGAACGGTGTGCATATCGCCGAGGATGACCGGTTCTCGCTGCTTGGCTCGTATGATGTTGGGGCTTCGGCGTCGAACATCTTCGGCGCGCTGTTGAACGGGGCTTCGCTGCACTCTTACGATTTGACCCTGCACGGGTTCACAAATCTGCCTGCCTGGATGGCGGACGAGAGAATTACGGTTTGTCATGCGACTCCGCAGGTCTTCCGGCGATTCGCCGGGGCGCTGTCCGTGAGCAGAGGCGCGGACACCCTGCGTTTGCTGAGGCTCGCCGGCGAGACGCTCGCGCAATCCGACCTGGAGATTTACCGTCAGTGTTGTTCGGAGCGGACCCTGCTGCTCAACAGTTTGGGTACGACCGAGATGAACATCGTGCGGATGTTCTTCGCCGATCACCGCACGTCCTGCGACGGACCTGTGGTTCCGGTCGGCTACGAATTGCCCGCTACGGAGATAGTCCTGCTGGACGAGAAGGGCCGCGAAGCGACGCCGGTGAAATCGCGATCCGCAGCGCCTATCTTTTTCGCGGATACTGGAGAAAGCGCGAACTGACCGCCGCGGTGGTCTTGCGATGCGCCGACGGGCGCCATCAGTTCCGCACCGGCGACCACGGCGTCATGTTGCCCGACGGATGCCTCGTCCATCTGGGACGGAGCGAATCCAGGTTGAAGATTCGCGGCTTCACCGTCGAGACGGCCGAGGTTGAAGCGGAGCTGATGGCTGATCCGTCGGTGCGCCAGGCGGTGGTGGTGGGCCGCGACGATCAGTCAGGAGAAACGCGGCTCGTCGCCTACGTAGTAGGCGACGCGGCTCCGGCGGAGCTGCGGCGGCGTCTTGCGCAGAGGCTTCCGGCGCAGATGGTCCCTGCGGCCTTCGTGCGGCTCGACGCGCTGCCGGCGATGGACAACGGCAAACTCGATCGTCGCGCCCTTCCCGAACCGAAACTCATCGGTGACGACCTCGTGCTACCGCGCAACCCCGACGAGCTGCTGATCGCGCGTATCTGGTCAGAGGTGCTTGGTGTCTGGCCGATGGGTGTCCGCAACGAATTTTTCGAGCTGGGCGGCGATTCGCTGCTCGCTCTGGAGCTGATCACGCGGCTCGAAGGCCTGTCGAGGAAATCCTTGCCCTTGCCGCTCCTGCTCGGCGCGGCCACCGTCGAGCGCCAGGCGGCAATCCTGCGCGACGCCGATTGGTCGCCGTCATGGCCGACGGTCGCTACCCTGCAGCCCCACGGCGACGGGCCCGGCTTTTTCTGCGTGCCGGCCCCCGGCACGGGCGTGCTTGCGTTGATGCCGCTCGCTCGTCGCCTTGGCGGCGAGCATCCCTTCTTCGGCCTGCAGCCGCCCGTTCTCGACACCGCAGAACCGCCGCTTCGCAGCGTTGACAAGTTGGCCGATTATTTCGTCCGTGCAATACGGGAAGTACAGGGGCGCGGACCTTATTTCCTCGGCGGCGCCTCGTTTGGCGGAGTGGTAGCCCTGGCCATCGCACAGCAGTTGAGGCTTGAGGGCGAGAAGGTCGCTTTGGTCGCGCTGCTGGATACCTTCGGGCCAGGGTATCCGCGGCTACGATGGGACGCTCCTTTGCGTTTTCGTCTGTTCCGCCTTTTCGGCAACCGTTATCCCAAGGCGCCGGATTTCGGCTGGTCAAAGGTCGTTCGCGAATTATCTCGTTTGTGGGCGCTGCGGTTGCGGTTTCTATCGCACCGCCTGAGCGGTCGAGTCGCTCAGCAGCGCATCCGCTACTCCCATTGGCTCGATGTCGCCGGCGCCGCGCGCCGCCGCCATCGCCTTCAACCCTATCGCGGGCCGGTAGCCCTTTTACGGCTGAAGAGCCAGCCGTCCGAGGCGCTATACCATTTCGAACCGTTGCGCGGTTGGGATGACGAGTCGGTTGAAGGGCTCGAAGTGATCGATCTGGATTTGGCGCTCCCGTTTCCCGGAGCTCATCGCGAAATGCTGATCGAGCCTCACGTGGGCATCGTGGCCGAGAAACTGCGCGAACGTCTGCAGACGGCGCGTGCAACATTCCTTGATAGTGCCGAGCCCCGCGCCGCCGCTCGCGCTTGCGCCGCAGCATCGTAATGATGCGACCAGATTTGGCCCTCCCTCCCTGACGCGAGCGCCGTTGCGGACGCATCGAGACCGTTCGTGGCGCTGGCGCCGGATGCCATAGCTGCGCAATAGTACGCGGCAAGGCTTTCAGCCGCAGAGACGCCCAAGGAGATCACGATGAGACGAGTCGGCAAGAATGTCTTCACCGAGGTTTATTTTTGGGGCTGCAACCCGGGATTCCTGCATACCAGCGACGGCGTGGTCATGATCGACTCTCCGCAGCAGCCGATCGACGCGATGCGATGGCGCGAAATGCTGCAGGAAAGAGGACCAATCCGCCATCTGGTCAACACCGAACCCCATGCCGACCACACGCTGGGCAACGCCTACTTTCCGGACGTTGAGGTTATCGGCCACGTCAAGCTGCAGGCCTGCTTCGATCAGTATCTCAACCAGATGTTCACACCCGAGCTGCGCCTCGAACGGATGAAAAAAGAAGACCCTGACAGCGTCTTCCTGATGGGCCATCCCGATTTCCCGCCGTCCAATCCACCGAAGCGTATTTTCAACGATGAGCTTACGCTGCATGTCGGAAATCACACGGTGAAGATCATTCACATGCCTGGTCACACGGCGCCACAAACTTCAATCTATTTGCCGGAAGAGGGCGTCGTCTTTACCGGCGACAACGTGTTCCAGAAGTGCAAGACCTTCATCCAGGAAGCCGATCCGTGGGAATGGCTCGGGGCGCTCAAACGCATCGAAGCGCTCGACGTGGAAACGATCGTTCCGGGGCATGGGGAGCCGTGCGATAAGAGTTATCTCAAACGCCAGGCGGAGATCATCGAGAACTGGATCGAATTGGCCGAAGGCTTCGTCCACAAGGGGATGAGTGAAAAGGAAGCCCTCGAGCAGGAATTCGACGTTACCCGGCTGGACCCATATCCGATCGGCCAGCGGCTGTTCGAGATGAGCGATCGGCTGAACAAGTGGAACGTGAGCAACGTGTACAAGCACGTGGCCGCGCGAAAGGCGGGCAAGCGTCTTCAGTCGGAAGGGGCCAACATCCAGTATTACACGTAAGCGCGGGTCCCTTGGGGCCGCTTCGCAGATCGCACAGATGCGGGCCGAGTCGTATTGCGAGACCGAATTCGCTATCCGGTCGATCGCGGGCGCCAAAGCTATTCGAGAAATTCCTTGAGCGCGGCGGCGAATTTTCTGCGGCGCCGCTCGTCGCCGCCAAACTTGAGCAGCACGTAGCGCTGGTCGTAATCGAGCCTGGCCCACGACGCCGAGTCGAGCTGGAAGCCATGTTCGCGCGCCTTGTCGGCGATCGCTTGTGGGATGGCCTTCGTCGGTACTGCGGCCGTTTGTTGTTCGAGGGTGAGTCGGGATGGCGGCGTGCCGGAGCGCCGTTTCACAGTTTCGTTCACGAATTCGGCAAACTCCCGCTTCTCGGAGTCGCTTTCTGCGGGCAGGTCGTTGATTTTGCGCCGCTCGCCCATCTCGAGCGCGAGCCATTGGTCGCGGCTGACCTTGATCCCGAGGGCGTCCAGTTTTTGCCGCGCCGCGACCGGAGGGCATGAGAGGTCCGCGTTGAGGTGGCTTTCAAATTTGAAATTTCTGCTCATTGAGTTCTCGCCGGAGTCGCAGCCGTCAGGCCGCTCTCCGCTCTCCTTCAACGTCCATGCAAACACTACTCCAATTCCAGCGCATTGGTGTAAAGTTCTCATAGTAATTTATGGCCGTCGAACACCGGATCGACCTCCTGTGTCATCCCTCGGCACGCCCTGATCCCGTGCGCGCCCTGAGCGTACGCGTGAGCCGATCTGCCGGCGCCGACGCTGAACTCCGAACAGACTTTCGCCTGGACGGCGACCTCGGCCGAATCCGCGTTCCCGCGGCGCACGCCCCGCGCATCGCGACCGATCTCTGGCGTCACACCTGCTTCGAAGTCTTCATAGCCATCGAAGGGCAACCGGCATACCACGAGTTCAATTTCGCCCCGTCGGGCGAATGGACCGTCTATGCCTTCTCCGGCTACCGAGCGGGCGGACCGCTCGCGGACGGGACGATGCGCCCGCGGATTGACGTGCGCTCCGACGGCAGCCGGCTCGAGCTGGATGCGCGCGTGCGGCTCAATCCTCTGTCGGCCATTCATCCAAGCGCGCCCCTGCGTATCGGCCTCGCGGCGGTTATCGAGGCTGACGACGGGCGGCTCTCGTACTGGGCGCTGCTCCATCAGGGCGACAAACCGGACTTTCACGACGCCGGCGGCTTCGCGCTGCTGCTCGGGCCGCCCGATTCGTAGCCCCAGGTCTCAAGCACCGACAGCGCGTGCTACAATGGCGATTCGATGAAGCAGGCGCATCCACGAGGTCTTAACCGCCGGCGCGCGCAGCAGCTTCTATCGAAGGGAAAGGACGACCCCTCCATCAGCGGACGAATCGATATTCTCTCCCGCCTGTTCCTTGGTTATCCGTACAAATCGAACCCGCTGATTGGCTCGGCCGAGCAGGCCGAAGTGTTCACGGCATCGCTGGACGCATTCGACTGTGTCACCTTCATCGAAACGGTCCTGGCCCTCGCGCTGGCTTCCTGCGTCGGCGACTTCAGCAGATGGCTGCGAAGGATGAGGTACGATCGGGGACGCATCGAGTGGGAACGGCGAAACCATTATGTGACTGACTGGATTCGCAACAACGTACGCGAAGGAGTAATCAGGCCGATCGCAATGCCGGCCGTGCCAGTTATCGACCGCGAACGGGTGCTGAACGTGTTGCCTGGACTTGCCGCGCGGCGGATGCGGGTAAAATGTATGCCGAAGGGGTCATTGGCGCGCGCCGCAAAATATCTGCAGAGCGGCGATCTGATGTTTTTCGCGTCCACGCGCAGGAATCTCGACGTCTTTCATGCCGGAATCATCGTGCGCGACGGCGCGCGGCCCCGCATGCGTCACGCGTCGCGCAGCCAGGGCGGCGTGGTAGAGCAGGAATTGGCCGAGTTTCTAAAGGCGAATCGGATGGCCGGCGTCATCGTGATGCGGCCGCAAGGGATGGGGCGGCGCGCTGCGGTTGGTAACTCAGGTGCGCGAAATCCTTCCTCGCTAAAAAGACGCGGCGCGAAGAACCGGGGTGCAAGGTGAAAATCGCATATCCGGGGATCGCGTATCCCGACGACTACTCGTCGGCAAGTATCCAGAGGCTCGTCGATGCCGCCGAATCCGATGTCCTTTTTATCGGCAATCCGCGGATTAAGATCGAGCCCGGACCGCGCATGTTCGACCGCATGGCGCAGGTCATCCGCGCGACCGGCGCCGGGTGGGTTTACGGCGACGCCGTGGGCCGTCCTCGCATCGACTATCAGCGCGGGAGTATCCGAGACGGCTTCGACTTCGGCCCGGTGGTTGGCGTGTCGGTCGAGGCCGCGCGCGAGTCGGGAATCCAGCCGGATTGGAGGTGGGGAGGGCTATACGACCTGCGGCTCAGGATCTCGGAGAGGCGCGCCGTCATGCGGATTCCCGAGCCGCTCTGCAGCGTGGCCGATGCGCCGGCGGCGGGTCATGCGCAATTCGACTACGTCGATCCGCGAAACCGCGACTACCAGGTTGAAATGGAGCAAATCGCGACCGCGCATCTTAAACGCATCGGTGCATGGCTCAGTCCGCGTTTCGAGAAGGCTCCGGCTCCGGCGCGGGCATTTCCGGTAAAGGCCAGCGTCGTCATCCCAGTCCGCAATCGCGAGCGCACCATTCTCGACGCCGTACGAAGCGCGCTCGCTCAAAGCGCGGATTTCGAATTCAACCTGATCGTCGTCGACAATCATTCGACGGACCGGACAACCGAAATTCTCCGCACCGTCGGCGATTCGCGAGTCACGCACATTGTTCCCGCGCGCCGCGACCTCGGAATCGGCGGATGCTGGAACGAGGCGATCTACTCGGAAGCCTGCGGGCAATACGCGGTTCAGCTTGACTCCGACGATCTCTACGCCGATGACGGGGTCCTGCGGCGGATCGTCGCGGAGCTCGAGGCGGGACCGTATGCGATGGTCGTCGGCGCCTACACGCTGGTCGATTTTTCCTTGAAGGAGATTCCGCCCGGCCTTGTCGACCATCGCGAATGGAGCCGCGAGAACGGCAGAAACAACGCGCTTCGCATCAACGGTCTCGGCGCGCCGCGCGCGTTCGATACGTCGGTCCTGCGGAGAATCGGATTTCCCAACGTCAGCTACGGAGAGGACTACGCGGTAGCGCTGCGCATCAGCCGCGACTACGAGATCGGCAGGATCTACGACTCCGTCTATCTCTGCCGGCGTTGGGAAGGCAACAGCGACAGCGCGCTGCCGCTCGAGGTCGCGAACCGTTACGATTTTTACAAGGACTGGCTCCGGACTGTCGAGATCCAGGCTCGGATGCGCAGATGATCGACGCACTGGAAGACCTGTTCAGGCGGCAGGAGCGGGCGTGGCCGCAGCTCGCGCAGGGTATGGAGGGTCTCGCGCGGGCTGAGACCCGGCCGGTGCGGATCGACTGGTTCGACGTCTTCATCCGCCACATCCCGCATCGTGTTACCAGCACGACTGCGCCCGTGGACCGGGAATCGATCGCCAAGCGCCCCTGCTTTCTATGCCAGCGAAATCTGCCGCCGGAGGAGGAGGGCCTGCGTTTCGGCGAGGACTTCACGATCTACTGCAATCCTTTTCCGATCGTGGATCGCCATCTGACGATCGCTCATCGCGAGCACGGCGCACAGCGCCTCGCGAACCGCTTCGGCAATATGCTCGACCTTGCGGCGGCCCTGCCCGGATATTTCGTGGTCTACAATGGTCCGGAATGCGGAGCGTCCGCGCCCGACCATATGCATTTTCAGGCGGGCTCGCGCGTATTATTTCCCATCGCGAGCGATACCGCCGGCTTGACGGGTGCAACGGTGCCGAACTACGGCCGCAATGTGCTGGTGTTTCGTGGACGGGAGCGATCGGCGCTAACCGACCGGATGGATCGCGCGCTCGAGCTGCTTATCGAAGTGACGCGCAAACCCGGCGAGCCGCTGGTCAACCTCGCGGTCTTTCACGAGCGCGGCGAATGGATTGCGTACCTGTTCCCGCGCGGAAAGCATCGGCCCGAGGTCTTTTACACCGGCGAGCTGACGGTAAGTCCGGCGACGATCGATTTGTGCGGGATATTTGTCGTGCCGCTCAAGCGCGATTTCGAAAAAATCACCGGGCGTGCGATTGCCGCAATCTTTCGCGAGGTCACCTTGCGTGACAGCCAGTTTCGCGAGGTCGCAGCCATGCTGGAGAGCGGTCGTTGAAAGTATCGGTAGGGCTGATCGAGGGGCGCTCCGCGGTCGAAATCGATCTGAGTGGAAATTTCACCGACACTTCCGGTAGGCCATACAGTCCCGGACGTCATCTATTCACTTCCGAAGTTACGCTGATCCCGTCCGATCCATCGTCGTGCGCGTTTGCGCTGGACGACGTCGCAATCGGGATCGGCTTTCATTGGGAACGCAGGGAGCGCCAGGTGTTTCGCGGAGCCTTTCGGCTCGCGCGGCGGGCGGGCGGACTCACGGTGATTAACGAGGTTCCGCTCGAAGAGTATGTGACGAGCGTGATCTCGTCCGAGATGAGCGCGTCCTGTCCGCTCGAGCTGCTGAAAGCGCATGCCGTGATTTCGCGCAGTTGGCTGTGGTTTCCGAAAGCAAATCCCTCTCGCCCCCGGACTAAAGCCGGGACCAGGCCGGGCCGCCGTCCCGATTCTCACGAAATTCTTCGCTGGTACGGCCGCGAAGCCCATCCGGATTTCGACGTATGCGCGGACGACCACTGCCAGCGCTACCAGGGCATCACCAAGGCGTTCGCGCCTGCCGCGACCGCGGCGGTTCAAGCGACCGCCGGCCAGTTTCTGCGCTACAACGGGGCTATTTGCGACGCGCGATTTTCCAAGTCCTGCGGCGGAATGACCGAACGTTATGCGACCGCATGGGAAGACGAAGATGTTCCTTATCTCGAATCCGTTTACGACGGCCCGGCGCAATCCCGCTCGATGAGCTCCGAGGCATGGATACGTTCCAGCCCGTCGGCCTACTGTAACACGGACGATTCGGCGCTCCTCGCCCGCGTGTTGCCCGGATTCGATCAGGAGACCCGCGATTTCTATCGCTGGCGCGTCACATACAGTCCCGAAGAACTGGCGGCGCTGATCGAATCCAGGCTCGGCGTGGACCTCGGCCCGATTCGCGATCTTCAGGCGCTCGCGCGCGGGCCGTCAGGCAGGATATATAAGCTGAAGGTCGCCGGCGAGCGCGATCACGTCATCATCGGCAAGGAGCTTGAAATCCGCCGCGCCCTCTCGCGCACGCATCTTTACAGCTCCGCCTTCGTGGTGGACAACGAGCCCGGGCGCATCATCCTGAGCGGAGCGGGATGGGGCCACGGCGTCGGACTCTGTCAGATCGGCGCCGCGGTGATGGCGAACAAGGGCATCACTTACACAGAAATCCTGGCGCACTACTATCGCGGGACCACCGTCAGCCTATGATTTCCGCAGCGACGCTAGCCGCGGCCGACCAAGGGCATCTTGGTCGCCATCACAGTCATGAACAGCACGTTGGCGTCGAGCGGCAGGCTCGCCATGTAGACCACCGCGCGCGCGACCTGCCCGGCATCGAAGGTCGGCTCGATCTCGAGCGCTCCGTTGGCCTGCGGTACGCCGTGTTTCATCCGCGCGGTCATCTCGGTCGCGGCGTTGCCGATATCGATCTGACCACAGGCGATGTCGTATTTGCGGCCGTCGAGCGAAGTTGTCTTGGTCAGCCCCGTCATCCCGTGTTTGGTGGCGGTGTAAGGTGCGGAATTAGGCCGCGGCGCGTGGGCTGAAATGGAGCCGTTGTTGATGATTCGTCCGCCGCGGGGCTCCTGGCTCTTCATGATTCGAAACGCTTCCTGCGTGCAAAGGAAGGCGCCGGTCAGGTTGATATCCACTACCGACTTCCATTGCTCGTAGGTGAGGTCTTCGAGCGGAATGCCGGGCGCGCCGACGCCTGCGTTGTTGAACAGCAAATCGAGGCGTCCGAAGGTTTCTTTGGTTTTCGCGAACAGGGCTTTAACCGAAGCGGGATCGCCCACGTCGGCAGGCACGATGAGGGCTCGCGAGCCGGCAACCGTATTTTCCGCTGCCGTCGCCTCGAGCTTCTCGCGGCGCCGCCCCGCGAGCACTACCGAGTAGCCTTCCCTAAGGAGGGCGAGCGCAGCCTGCTTGCCTATCCCGGTTCCCGCGCCGGTTACGATAGCGATTTTGCCGGCTGAGCTCATATATTCGATTTCTCCCCGCTGGAAGTCGGCTCACTCCCGAAGAGTTCGCGCGACAGCCGTTTCAGCCCCTATGCCGCGCGCGGAGCGAGATTGAAAGCTTCGGCAAGCAACTCGTACGAGCGCATACGGGCGCGATGGTCATGCACGACGGTGACAATAATGAGTTCCTCGACGTGGAGCACGCCAGCCATGTCGATCAGCTGGTCGCGGACCCGCTCTGGTGTGCCGGCGAAGTAGCGCGGCCAGTCGCCAAGGTCGGCCGAAGGCGGTCCGGGCGACGCTCCCAGCTCTGCGATCGCCTCTTCGGGGGTCGGAATCGGACGCACGTCGCCCTGGCGGATGCGGCGGCGGAAAAGACGCGCGCTGGTGAGCAAACGCTCCGCTTCCGCGTCGGTTTCGGCGCAAACGACGCCCGGCGAAACCATCCCATACGGCGCCGCCAAGTCCTTAGACGGGGTAAAATGTGCGAAATAGTGCTCCAGCGCGGCGCGGGTCGGGTTGGAATCGATAAAATGCGCGAACGCGTAGCGCAACCCGAATCGCGCCGCCGCCGCTGCACTCCACAGGCTGGAGCCGAGCAGCCAGACCTCCGGGCATCCCGGCATGTCGGGCGAGACGGTCAGCCGGCTGAACGGATGCTTGGCGGGAAAATCGCGGTTCAGGAAGGCGAGCAGCTCGAGCAATTGCTGCGGGAAATCGTCGCTCGATAGCTGCTGGCCGCGATAGCGCTGGAGCGCGAAGGTGTCGAGCGGGGTGCCGCCGGGCGCGCGCCCGACGCCCAGGTCGACGCGGCCCGGGTAAAGCGCATGGAGCATGCGGAAAGTTTCCGCGACCTTGAGCGGGCTGTAATGCGGCAGCATCACGCCGCCCGAGCCGACCCGGATGCCTGACGTTTCAGCCGCGACGCGCGTGATGAGGATTTCCGGCGCCGGACTTGCAAGCGCGCTGATCGCGTGATGCTCGGCGATCCAGTAGCGCTCGTAACCGAGGCGGTCCGTAAGACGCGCGAGTTCGAGAGAATTGCGAAGCGCGTCGGCCGGAGTCGATCCGGCGGGCACCGGCGATTGATCGAGAACCGACAGCTTCAAGCGTGATTTTCCAGCCTTCGCGCGGGGATGACCCGGCGAGGGAAGCGCTAGCGCTTCATCATTGCGGCAAGCGCCTCGCCCATCTCGGCCAGAACCTTTTTGACCGACGGCCGGGTCTGCACGTGGGTCCACCATGCCTCCAACTTGGGACGTCCCTCGAGCGCCGGCTTGGCGCCGAACCCCGGCAGCATGTTGGTTGCGAAGAACATCGTCGGCGCGATCGCGCAGTCGGCCAGAGTGAATTCCTGTCCGGCGGCGAATCCGCTCGCGGGGAGTATCGCCTCGAGCTGGTCCAGTCGCTGATTGAACTCGGTTAGACGCTCATTGACGATTTTTTCGTCGCGGTTTTTGGGGTTGAGATGGCCGAATAGCGCGCGCAGCGGCGGTTCCAGGTAGAGGTCGTGAAAGCGCGTGAGCATCCGTACGCGCGCGCGGCCCTCGGGCGTCTTGGGCAGCAGCGGCGGATTGGGAAATTTCTCCTCGAGGTATTCGTTGATAACTTCCGATTCATTCACGATCATCCCGTCCGCGTCGAGCGCCGGGGTTTTGCCGAGCGGATTGAGCTTGAGGTATTCGGGCGATTTGAGGTTGTTGCCCGGGATCGGCGCAATCTCGATATTCAGCCCCTTGTCGTAGATCGCGATGCGGCACTTCGAGGCGAAATTCGAGAGATTCATGTTGTAGAGCTTCATTTTCTCAATCACCTTGTCCTGTTTACGACCCTCTCCGCTTATCCCAGAGCGCGGCCGCTTGGGCAAGCCGACCCGGGCTGCCGCCCGCATCGTCGTATCTAGCGGTCGTTGCCCTCTTGCTCCTGGTCGCGCTGGTACTTATCGAGCCGCCGCGCCGCATCGTTGAACTCGGCTGTCGCCGCCTGGAAGAGTTGAGCTGCATGGTCGGCGCGCCGCTGCGCGTCGGCCGCCTCCTGCTGCGCGAGCGCGGCCTGGGCCTGCGCGCGTTCCGACGCGGCCCGGGCCTGTGCCGCCGCCGCCTCGGCCTGTTGCGCGCTTTCTTCGGCCGACGGGCCGCATCCGCTCGCGACGAGTGCCGCGAGCACCAACGCTGCGGCCGCACCCGCAGCGCGCCTGCCGCTTAGCGCGCGCATTGCGCCTAGCGCGGGGCCAGCGCCTGGACCGCCCGTTCGTCAGGCATCAGAGGATTCGCCGTGCTGAGCGGCTGGATGCACACGTGATTGGCGCCGGCCTTGAGATGCGCCTCGACGCGGTCGCGAATCTGCGTCTCCGTGCCCCAGGCGACGATCGTGTCGACCAGCCGGTCGCTGCATCCGCCCTCGAAATCCTTGTCCGCCCAGCCCAGGGCCTTGAGCGCGTTGGTGTAGTTGGGCAGGCGCGGCACGTAGGTCTTCATATACTCGCGAGCGGTCGCGCGGGCCTTGGCCGCGTCGGTGTCGAGCACTACCGCCTGCTCGACGCAGATGAGCGGCTTGGGACCGATTGCGGCGCGCGCCTTAGCGGTGTGCTCGGGCGGTACGAAATAGGTATGAGTGCCGTCCGCCTCGGCGGCGCATAGCGCGAGCATCTTGGGATGCAGCGCGGCGATCACCACGGGCACCCGCTCCTTGGGCTCGGGCGCACGATATAGCGCGCTCTTCATCTTGGGCAGGTACTCGCGCATGTAGCTGTACGGCTTGTCGTAGCTATGGCCGCGCAGGTTAGCGACGAGCGGCTTGTGGCTGACTCCGATCCCGAGCATAAAACGGCCGTTGGAAAGCTCGCCCACGGTCTTGGCCGCCGCGGCCATGGTCTGTGCGTCTCGCGCATAGATGTTGGCGATGCCGGTCGCGAAGACCAGCCGCTCCGTGCGCGCCGCCATGTACGTGGCGTGCGCGAAGGGCTCACGTCCGACCGCCTCTGGAATCCAGAGCGCGCCATAGCCGTGTTTTTCGACCGTGCGCGCGAAGTCCGCGCTCTGCGCCGCGGTCATCCCGTCGTAAAAAAACCAGATGCCGTATTTGGTGATGTCCATGACCAATCTACTTAACCCGGTCGCACGCGCCGGACAAGCCGCACGCGCCGCTCGGCCTGGCACGCGGTTTACCTCGACGCGCAAGCTGGGTTAGAAGGATGGGGATAGCTGGACGGCCCGGAAGTTCGCCGGACATGCATCGAAGCATCGAAAAGGTGAGGCGTTTATCACGATGATCAAGCTCGGGCTGATGTTCGTCAATTCCGGACCGTTCGCCCAGCCTGAACTGCTGGCGCATCTCGCTAAAACTGCAGAGGAGCGCGGCTTCGAGTCCATCTGGACGGTCGAACACGTGGTTATCCCGCACGACTACAAGACGCCGTACCCCTACGCGCGCAGCGGCAAACTTCCCGGCGGCGAGGACGTCGCGATTCAAGATCCGCTGCTCCCGCTCGCCTACGCGGCCGCGATCACGAGCCGCATCCGGCTCGCCACGGGCATCCTGATTCTTCCGCAGCGCCATCCGCTCTACGTGGCCAAGGAGACTGCTACGCTCGACGTTCTCTCGCGCGGCCGCGTTATCCTGGGGATCGGCAGCGGCTGGCTCAAGGAGGAGTTCGACGCGCTCGGCCTGGATTTCCATCAGCGCGGCGCGCGCACCGACGAGGCGATCGCGGCGATGCGCGAGTTGTGGCGTGAAAATACCGCCAGTTTTCACGGCAAGCACTTTCATTTTCACGAGCTCAAGAGTTTCCCCAAGCCGGTGCAATCGGGCGGCGTGCCGATCCACGTCGGCGGCCATTCGCCCGCCGCGGCGCGACGCGCGGGCAGGATGGGCGACGGATTTTTTCCGGCGCTCGGCGAGGCCGACAAGCTCACGCCCCTGTTCGAGATCATGCGCGAAGCCGCGCGCAATGCCGGCCGCGACCCGGCGGCGATCGAACTTTCGTGCGCGGCGCGCGCGAACCTCGAAGCGATCAAGCCGCTCAGGGACATCGGAGTTTCGCGCGTCGTGATCTCGCCGCCGGCCTTCGACGCCGACGGTCTCACGCGCGAACTCGACAAGATCGCGAACGAAGTCCTGGCCAGACTCTAGGCGGCCGCACAAGGTAGGAGACATGAGCGAGCAGGTAGCAAAAACGGTCGCCGCGGAACCCGAGCCGCTCCTGGTGCGCCACGAGCCGCCGCTCGGATGGCTCATCCTCAACCGCCCGCAAGTGCGTAACGCGCTCAACCTGCGCACCTGGCAGCTGATCGTCAAGGGCGTGGCCGAACTGAGCGACGACCCCGACGTGCGCGTGATCATCATGCGCGGCGCCACGCCCGAGGCCTTCATCTCCGGCGCCGACATCTCCGAGTTTCCGAGCCTGCGCGCCAATGCCGAGCAGGCGCGGATCTATCGCGAAGCGCCGGGCAATGCGACCAGCGCGATCGCCAACTCTCCCAAGCCGGTTATCGCGATGATTGCCGGCATCTGCATCGGCGGCGGCCTGCAGGTCGCGCTTGCCTGCGACATCCGTATCGGAGCGCGCGGCACGCGCCTGGGGATTCCGGCGGCGCGCCTGGGATTGGCCTATCCGCTCGACGGCGTGATGTCGCTGGTGAGTGTGTGTGGCGCGGCCAACGCGCGCGACATCCTGATGTCGGCGCGTATCTTCGACGCCGACGAGGCTTACGCCATGGGCCTGCTCAACAAGCTGGTCGAGCCGGCGGAACTGGAGGACCAGGTCCGCCAGTATGCGACACGGTTGGCCGCCAACGCGCCGCTCACGATGGCGGCCGCGAAGGCGGCGATCCGGGAAGGGCTCAAGGATGGCGCTGACCGCGACCTCAAGACGATCGCCGAGATGGTCTCGCGATGCTTCGATAGCGAGGACTATCGCGAAGGCGTGCGGGCGTTCATGGAAAAGCGCCAGCCGCGCTTCGCCGGCCGCTGAGATACGTTTGCGGCAAGCTGCTGTTCGCGTCGTCCGCCCGCAGGCTACAATGAGCGGCACGTCCGTCGCGGGCGCAGAGGGTGTGCCGCCGCATGAGCGAAGCCGAGCAGATCTACTTCAACCCGTGGGACGAGGCGTTCCGCGCCAATCCCTACCCGTACTACAAGCCGCTGATGACGGGGCCGCCGCGGCAGCTGAATGTTTTTTTGCCGATGGCATTGCTAGCGCGCTATGCCGATTGCGTCGCAGTGCTGCGCGACCATCAACGCTTCTCGAGCGTGCCGCCCCGCTCGCCCTTTCTGGAAGAGCGCATCAGCGTCTTCGGCGACGCTCCGCGGGTGGTGTTTTCCGATCCGCCGGTCCATACGCGGCTGCGCCGCCTCGTGAGCCGCGCCTTCACACCCCGGCGCATCCGGGAACTGGAGCCCAAAATCCGCGAGTTCACCGACCTGTTGCTCGACCGCGCCGCCGGCAAGGACGTGTTCGACGTGATGGCCGACCTCGCCAACCCGCTGCCCGTGATGGTCATCTCGCACATGCTGGGCGTGCCGCACGAGCACTACCCGATGTTCAAGCACTGGTCGGACACGGTGATCGAGTCAGACAACACGCCGCCCGGGATGCCATTGCCGCAGAAGGTGCGCGATGCGTTCGCGGCGCTGCGCGAGTACTTCATCGCCGAGATCGAAAAGCGCCGCCGCAATCCGGGCGACGACCTCGTAAGCGTGCTCGTGGCCGCGCACGAAGGCTCCGACGAGGCGCTGAGCGAAGCCGAACTGATCGCGTTCGTGGTCATCCTGCTCCTCGCCGGCAATGAGACCACCACCAATCTGATTGGCAATGGGATGCTGGCGCTGACGCGCAATCCGGACCAACTCGAGCGCCTTTACCGCTCGCCTGAACTGATGCCGTCGGCGATCGAAGAGATGCTGCGTTACGACGGTCCGGTGCAATCGACGATGAGATACATCCGCCAGGACACCGAAATCGCGGGCACCACGGTTACGGCCGGCTCGCTGATTTTCGTCCTGCTCGCGGCCGCGAACCGCGACCCGGCGCAATTCAGCGAGCCCGAAAAATTCGATATCGCGCGCTCCCCGAACGACCATCTGGCTTTCGGCGAGGGGATCCATTTCTGCCTCGGCGCGCCGCTCGCCCGGATGGAAGGGGCGATCGCGATCGGCGCTCTGCTCGCGCGCTACAGGCGAATGCGGCCGGCCGCGCCCGAGGCGCCGCTCGCCTACAAGGGGTCGTTCTTTTTGCGCGGGCTCGCCTCGCTGCCGCTCGAAATAAGCCTGTGATGCGGGTCATCATGGGCGAATCGAGCCGGCGAGCGAAGTCGGGCGATTCGGCGGTACGCCGCGCGCCTGACCGGCCGTGGCCGGCTTTGCCCGGCGCGATCCTGGCGCTCGCTTTCCTCATGCTTGGTTTGACGGCCGCCCTGGACGCGGCCGACGCTCCCAAAGTCGTAATCAGCGCGTCCGACGGGACCAGAAAAGCCGCCGTGAGCGTGGAACTGGCGGTGACGCCGGGGCAGCGCCAGTTCGGCCTGATGTATCGTCAGCATCTGGACGCAGACGCCGGCATGCTTTTCATCTTTCCCGCCCCCGATCGGTTGAAATTCTGGATGAAGCACACGGAAATCCCGCTCGACATGATTTTCGCCGACCCGGCGGGCGCCGTAGTCGGTATCGTCGCGAACGCCACGCCGTACTCGGAGCGGCCGGTGGGCCCCGACGCGCTGGCGCTCTACGTGCTCGAGGTCAACGGCGGATTTTGCGCGCGACACGGCGTGCGCGCGGGCGACGGGATGAGTTTCATCGGATTCGATCCACACACCAGCCAGTAGGCGGTCAAGCTGCCGGGCCGGTAGGCGGTTAAGCCGCCGCCGGGCTGAGACGCGCCTGATGGACGAACGTGCCGATCACGCCGAGCACGTAGAGCACGCCGAGCACGAGCGCAATTGCGATCTGGACAGGCGGTACGGCGTGTGGCTGAAAAACAAGCCCCACGACGCCGAGAAAATGGTTGGCCAGTACGACTATCGCGCAAACGCGGCTTCGCCGGTAAATCCCGTAAGCGAGCGCAAAGAGCACGGCGGCTCCCAGGAAGTACACCAGTCTTAACGCGCCGGCTGGGGCATAAAACGCCATCGCGATCATGAGGAAGCCGGCGGCGCTCGCGGCGAGCCATCCGCATGCCACCATCCGCTCCGCCATCGTGTCGTCAATCACAGGTGCGCCCCTTTTCACGCTTATATTCGCTTCATTATGGTACGCGCGCGACGGCCCGCAAAGACGCGGTTCGCCCCGCCTTGCGCGAGGCGGTCTCCGGGTGTCGGACTCGTCCGAAGACGCGCAAATCCGCTTGCGCGCCGCCTCAAGCGCACCATATCATGCTCGCTGCGCGAGATTTTGAGATGAGCGTTAAAGAGAATATCGAACGGATGCACGAGCTTTCGCGCCAGGCGGAGCTCGCCGGCGGCGAGGACCGCCTGCGCCGCCAGCGCGAATCGGGCCGCTTAACGGCGCGCGAGCGGGCCGAATTCCTGCTCGACCGCGGCTCCTTCATCGAACTGGACAAATTCAAAACTCATCGCTGCGACGACTTCGGGATGGGCGATCGCCGCATCCCCGGCGACGGCGTGGTCACCGGTTACGGCACTATCGAGGGGCGGCAGGTCTGCGTCTTTTCGCAGGACTTCACCGTTTTTGGCGGCAGCCTGTCGGGCGCCTTCGCCGAAAAAGTCTGCAAGGTGATGGATCTCGCGATGAAGACCGGATGCCCCGTGATCGGGCTTAACGACTCGGGCGGCGCGCGGATCCAGGAGGGTGTGGTGTCGCTCGCCGGCTATGCCGACATCTTCCTGCGCAACGTGATGTCCTCGGGCGTGGTGCCGCAGATCTCTTGCATCATGGGACCCTGCGCGGGTGGCGCGGTGTATTCGCCCGCGATGACCGACTTCGTCGTGATGGTGCGCGACACCTCGTACATGTTCATCACCGGACCCGACGTGATCAAGGCGACCACGCACGAGGAAGTCTCGATGCAGGACCTGGGCGGCGCGGACACGCATTCGATCCGCTCGGGTGTGTGCCATCTGGAGGCGGCCGACGATCAGAGCGCGCTGCTCGCGGTGCGCGAGCTGCTTGCGTACATGCCGCTCAACAACGCCGAGGACGCGCCCTTTGCGGCCTCGAGCGATCCTGCGGATCGGCGCGACGAGACGCTCGATGCGATCGTCCCCGAGAACCCGAACAGGCCTTACGACATCCGCGACATAATCCATCGCGTAGTCGACGGCGGCCGCCTGATGGAGCTGCAGAAGGATTTCGCGCAAAACATGGTGATCGGTTTCGCGCGCCTTGGCGGCTACTCGGTCGGGGTGGTCGCGAATCAGCCGGCCTATCTCGCCGGATGCCTCGATATCGATGCGTCGGTCAAGGCCGCGCGTTTCGTGCGCTTTTGCGATGCGTTCAACATCCCGCTGGTGACTTTCGTCGACGTTCCGGGCTTCCTGCCCGGCACCGCGCAGGAGTTCGGCGGAATTATCCGGCACGGCGCGAAGCTCCTCTACGCCTATTGCGAGGCCACGGTGCCCAAGGTCACGGTGATCACGCGCAAGGCCTACGGCGGCGCCTACGACGTGATGTCGTCCAAGCACATCCGGGGCGACTTCAACTTTGCTTATCCGACCGCCGAGATCGCGGTGATGGGCCCGGACGGCGCGGTCAATATCGTCTTTCGCAATCAGATCGAAAAAGCCAAGGATCCGGTGACCGAGAAGGCACGGCTGGTCGAGGAATATCGCAAAACCTTCGCCAATCCTTTCAAGGCCGCCGAACTGGGCTATATCGACGAGGTGCTGATCCCGCGCGATACCCGGCCGCGACTGATCGCCGCGCTCAAAGCGCTCGAGAACAAGCGCGACCGCAATCCGCCGCGCAAGCACGGCAATATCCCGCTGTGAACGCGCTCGCCTGCCGGGCGGCGAACGCGATAAACTTTACTGGACGATGTTCAAGCGAATCCTGATTGCGAACCGCGGCGAGATAGCCGTCCGCGTGATCCGCGCCTGCCGCGACCTGGGAATCGAAACTGTCGCCGTCTATTCGGAGGCCGACCGCGCCGCACTGCACGTGCGCGAGGCCGACTACGCGGTCGCCGTCGGTCCGTCGCCAGCCTCCGAAAGCTATCTCAAAACCGAGCGAATTCTCGACGCCGCCAAAAAGACCGGCGCCGAGGCTATCCATCCTGGGTATGGCTTCTTCTCCGAAAATGCCGGCTTCGCGAGCGCGGTGGCGCAAGCCGGGCTCGTTTTCATCGGTCCGTCGCCCGAGGCGATCAAGGCGATGGGAGACAAAGTCGAGGCGCGCAAGGCGATGGCGGCGGCGGGCGTGCCGGTCGTGCCGGGCTCGCCGGGAACGCTCGCCGGAGAGGACGAGGTGCGCGCGGCCGCGGCCGGGATCGGCTATCCGGTCATGCTCAAGGCAGCGGCCGGCGGCGGTGGCAAGGGCCTGCGCTTCGTCGAGAAGGAATCCGAGCTGGTCTCCGCGATCCGCTCCGTGGGCGGCGAAGCGAAGTCGTCGTTCGGCGACGCCCGCCTCTACGTCGAGAAATATCTGAGCCGCCCGCGTCACATCGAGTTCCAGGTATTCGCCGATCGCGCGGGCAACACCGTGCATGTGTTCGAGCGCGAATGTTCGATTCAGCGGCGCCATCAGAAGGTCGTCGAGGAGTCGCCGTCGCCGTTTATCACGCCGGCGATGCGCCGTACGATGGGCAAGGTCGCGGTCAAGGCGGCGCAGGCGGTTGGCTATGTCGGCGCCGGCACGATCGAATTCCTGGCCGACGCCGATCGCAATTTTTACTTTCTCGAAATGAACACGCGCATCCAGGTCGAGCACGCGATCACCGAAATGGTCACCGGCGTGGACCTGGTGAAGGCGCAGATCGAGGTCGCCGCCGGTGCTCCGCTGCCCTTCAGACAGGAGGATTTGAGCCAGCGCGGTTGGGCGATCGAATGCCGCATCTATGCCGAAGATTCCGCGGCCGGATTCGTCCCGGCGCCCGGTAGGATCGACACGCTGCGATGGCCCAGCGGTCCCGGCGTGCGCAACGACGCGGGCGTTTACGCGGGCGCCGAAGTGCCCGTGTTTTACGATCCGATGATCTCGAAGCTCGTGGTATGGGGCCGCGACCGCGCCGAGGCGATCGCGCGGACGCGCCGCGCGCTGAGCGAGTTCGTGATCGCCGGCGAACTTACCACCAACCTGGATTTCCATCGTTGGCTGATGAGCCATCCGGTGTTCCTCGGCGGCGAATACGATACCAACTTCATCGGCCAGGAATACCATCCGGCAGAGCTGTCGGCGGAGGGTCCGGCCGGCGAGCAGGCCGGCGATCCGGAATTCATCGCGGCAGCGCTGGCGGCGGCGGCTGCCGCGCAGAAGCTGGGCAACGGCCGCGCTTCCGAGGCCGCAGCCGGTGCGGCACGCGGATTGGCTCGCGGCGGCTCGGCATGGAAGACGCTCGGCCGCCTCGACGTTTTGAGACGCTAAGAGAACGACCATGCGCTACCTGGCCACGCTGCAGGACATCGAACACGAATTCGACTTTGAGGAGATCGACGCCAATTCCTGCGCGGTGCGGCTGGGCGATCAACGCTTCGAACTCGATCTGCGGCGCGTCGGCGCGGGCTCGTTTTCAGTCTTGATCGGGAGCCGTTCGTTCGACTTCGACGTTACGCCCGAGGGCGAAGAGCTGATCGTAAGCTCGCGCGCCGGCGCATGGCGCATCAACCTGATCGACGAGAAGCGGCGCGCCACGCGTGCCAGAACCGGCCGCGCTTTGAGCGGGCGCGTCGAGCTCAAGGCTATGATGCCCGGGCGAGTGGTCAGCGTGCTGGTGAACCCGGGCGACGAGGTCGAGGCCGAGCACGGCGTGCTGACCGTCGAAGCGATGAAAATGGAGAACGAAATCAGAACGCCCAAGGCCGGCAAGGTGATCGAAGTGCGGGTCGCGGCGGGGCAGACGGTCGAGAAGGGCGAGGTCCTGGCGATCATCGAATAGCCGGGACCGGAGGCCACAGTCATGTCCGACGGCGGTATCGGAGACGAGCGCAAGCGCTGGGAGCAACGCAAGGTCGAGCCGGCGCTCAAGCGCGGCGGCGAGCGCCGCGAGCATTTCGCCACCAGTTCCGGCATCGACGTCGGACGCGAGTACGACCCGACCGACCTGAACGGCTTCGACTACCTGCGCGACCTCGGTTTCGCGGGCGAGTACCCATTCACCCGCGGCGTCCAGCCGACGATGTATCGCGGGCGGCTCTGGACGATGCGCCAGTACGCGGGCTTCGGCGATGCCGAGGAATCCAACCGCCGTTACCGCTACCTCTTCGAGCACGGGCAGACCGGGCTCTCGGTCGCCTTCGATCTGCCGACCCAGATGGGCCGCGACTCCGATCATCCATTAGCCCGCGGCGAGGTGGGACGCGTCGGCGTTTCGATCTGCGCGCTCGCCGACATGGAGACGCTGCTCGATCAGCTCCCGCTCGACAGGATCTCGACGTCGATGACCATCAATGCGACCGCGTCGATCCTGCTCGCGCTTTACCTGGTTGCGGCGGAGCGGCGCGGCGTGGGCTGGGACAAACTCAACGGGACGATCCAGAACGACGTGCTCAAGGAGTACGTCGCCCGCGGGACCTACATCTATCCGCCGCGCGGATCGATGCGGATTATCACCGACATTTTCGCGTTCGCGACCAGGGAAGTTCCCAACTGGAACACGATCTCGATCTCCGGCTACCACATCCGCGAAGCCGGGTCGACCGCGGCGCAGGAACTGGCGTTTACGCTCGCCGACGGAATCGCATACGTGGAAGCGGCGCTCAAGGCCGGGCTCAAAATCGACGCCTTCGCGAGCCGCCTTTCCTTCTTCTTTAATGTGCACAACAACTTCTTCGAGGAGATCGCCAAGTTCCGCGTGGCGCGCCGGCTGTGGGCGCGCATCATGAAAGAGCGCTTCGGCGCGACCGACGAACGCTCGATGATGCTGCGGTTTCATGCGCAGACCGCGGGCTCAACGCTCACCGCGCAGCAGGTCGACAACAACGTCGTGCGGGTGACGCTGCAGGCGCTGGCCGCAGTGCTGGGCGGTGCGCAATCGCTCCATACCAATTCCCGCGACGAGGCTCTGGCGCTGCCCACCGAGCAATCAGCGCTGCTCGCGCTCCGCACGCAGCAGATTATCGCCAACGAGTCCGACGTGGCGGATACCGTCGATCCGCTCGGCGGCTCGTACTACGTCGAGAGCCTCACGCGCGAGCTCGAAAAGAAGGCGGTCGAGTACCTGGGCAAGATCGACGACCTCGGCGGCGCCGTGGCCGCAATCGAGCGCGGCTATATGCAGCGCGAGATCCAGTCGGCCGCCTACCTGTATCAGCGCGAAATCGAATCCAAGCAGCGCATAATAGTCGGGTTGAACCAGTTCACCTCGGGCGAGCAGCCTCCGATCGACCTCCTGCGCGTGAATCCCGAGATCGAGCACAAGCAGTGCGAGCGGCTCTCGCGCCTGCGCGCCGAGCGCAACGCTGCGGCCACGCGCGACGCACTCGGTCGGGTCGAGGCGGCTGCGCGCGACGGCGGCAACCTGATGCCGGCGATAGTCGATGCGGTGCGCAACTGGGCGACGCTCGGCGAAATCTCGGACGCGATGCGCCGCGTGTTCGGCGAGTACCAGCCGGTGAATGTCGTTTAGGCCGCTATCCTTCCCCCCTTGTGTATCGCGCGAAAGCTTGCTGCTACGCTTATTGAGTGAGCCAGAACGGGGCGGCTTAAAGGGAGCGCGTAGATGGGGCCTTTTCCCAAGGGAGTTTTCCTGACCAAAGGGGTCGGCAAGCATCGCGAGAAGCTCAACTCGTTCGAGATGGCCCTGCGCGCGGCCAACATCGCCGAGTACAACCTGGTCCGCGTCCAATCGATCTTTCCGCCCTACTGCAAACTGATCACGCCGCAGGAGGGACTCAAGTATCTCAAGCCCGGCCAGATCGTTTTTGCCGTGATGAGCGACAACGCAACCGACGAGCCCCATCGCCTCATCGCCGCCTCGGTGGGCGTGGCAATTCCGGCCAATCCCGGCCAGTACGGCTATCTCTCGGAGCATCACAGCTTCGGCGAGACCGACCAGAAGGCCGGCGACTACGCCGAAGATCTGGCGGCGATGATGCTGGCGACGATCCTGGGTGTCGAATTCGATCCCAACTCGAGCTACGACGAGCGCAAGGACGTCTGGCGCGTCTCGGACAAAATCGTGACCACGCGCAACGCCACGCAATCGGCGATCGGCGACCGCGACGGCTTGTGGACCTCGGTGGTGGCGGCGGCAGTGTTCGTCGATTTTCCCGAGAGCAAGTGAGTCGATGGTGAACTGAGGCAGGAGACTTTCGAATGGCGACAGTGATTCTCTATTGTTCGGCTTGAGGCTACAAGCCACGCGCGGTCAGTCTGGCCGCATCGCTCCATAAGCGCTTCGGCGAAGAGGCCGAAGTCAGGCCCGGCAAAACCGGCCAGTTCGACGTCGTGATGGATGGCCAGGTGATTTTTTCCAAGGCGGAGGCCGGCCGTTTTCCGACCGATGGCGAGGTCGAAGAGATTTTCGCCCGCTTGAAACCGGGCGCCGAAGCATCGGCCGGGAGCGCATCGGCGGGCGCCGCCGCCGATGAACCTGGCGATGGCGGACGGTCCGGGATCCTGCGGCGCATGGCCGACAGATTCCGCAACTGACGGCCTCGGGAGGTGCCTTGGGTCAGCAGCCCCTTCCGTCGTACCTCAGCGCGCAGGCTGCTTCGGCACGAGCAGCGTGACGGTTGCCTTTGCAATCAGCCGCGATTGATCGTCGAGCACGCGGACGTCGGCGACGATCGTGCTCCGGCCGCGATGAACCAGTTCGGCCTCCGCAGTGAGAGCGCCGCGATCCGTGTTGCGGATGAGGTTGCTCGAAACCTGGATCGAGAGCGGGAAAAGCTCGGGACGAAATTCGCCGCCCGGATTTACCTCCCACATCGCCGCCGCCGTCGCCGTCGTATCGGCGAGCGCCATGATCGCTCCGGCATGGAACAGCCCGGTGAGTTGCCGCAGATCAGGCTTGAACTCGAGTCGTCCGCGCGCGCACCCCTCTCCCGCATGGAGCATCTCGATGTCCTGCATCATCGTGCCGGCGTACAGACGGTTCAGATGCTGCGCGAACTCCTGGGGTGTCACGGGCTTCTCCTTTTGTGCGGCTAAAATTGGCGCGGCCGAACAAGATGCGGCCGCGCCGCGCGTGTCGATATAACACCGGCGAGGCGGCGTGCGTGAAAGCGTTGAAAGGTTGAAACCGGCGACGCGGCGCCCCTCAGGCTGAGGTATGGCCGAAAGTTGCACGCTGCAGATCGTCGGCGTCCAGCCGGATCGAGACGATGAACGGGCCGAACTCGGCATAGCGCGCGCTCGATTCATCGAAGCGCATCTCGTAGACCAGTTTCTTGAACACCAGTGGATCGTCCGCGAAGAGATCGACTCCCCATTCCCAGTCGTCGAAGCCGACCGACCCGGAGATTATCTGCGTGACTTGGCCTGCATAGCGTCTGCCGATCATTCCGTGCTCATGCATCAGGCGGCGGCGCTCGTCGATCGGCAACTGGTACCAGTTGTCGGCTCCGGCGCGCCGCTTGTTCATCGGATAAAAACAGAGATAGCGGCGTTCGGGAATTTTAGGCCATAGGCGCGAGGCCATCTTCGCGCGCTGTGCGGCCATCTCTTCGTCGACCGCCCGCTTCCATTCCGGCGAATGCGGACGCAGGCCTTCGCCGGCGAGCCGCGCGTTCAAGGCGACTGTGGCCTCGTAGAGCCCGATCTCAACCATCGAGACATAGGATCCGGATTGTTCGAGAAACGCGCTGAGCTCCAGCGCCGCAAGCGTCGCCTGCGCGCGCTCCAGGTCGTCGAACGTCCGGCGGAAATGGATCGCGAGCAGATCGCCCTTATGTCCCAGGACCGAAAAGACTGCGCTTTCGCCATCTTCGCGCCGCTCCATCGCGGAGATCGCGGCGGCCGCCTGGCGCAGAATTCGTTCGCGCCGTCCGGCGTCGAGCGCGCCGAGCGCGCCGCGCCGCAGGCGGAACACCTGATGCAGCACGCTCCAGCCCTCGAGCGTGTTGGGCGCCTCGTGTTCGAGCGTCAATGATCCATGTGAACGGTCGTCAGCCATGAGAGCGATTCTAGAATGTCGCGGCCCGGATGTCTTGCGGGGCGCAAACACCGGATCGGCCGGTACAGGACTATCTTTCTCCCGGCGGCGGCCTGCGATTTTGCGCGCGCCAGGCGGCGCAGGAGTTAACGAACCCCTCCGCTGCTTTCGGGTTCGACGCCCAGTGGATGTGCACGTAGGAAGCGAGCACGTTGCCCGTCCGGTAGCCTTCGACGAACGCCTCGCCCCATCGCGGACGCACCGCGTACACGCATTCCATCCGCTCTGGAATCGGTGTGAGCGTCGAGTAGCGGAACTGATGGCCTCGCATCTGCAGCCCGCCGGGTCCGAGGACCGATTCCACGCGCGTCTCGACCTCGACATAGCCGAGCGCTTGCAGGCGCTCGGACATCACCGCCTCGCCCGCTACCAGCCCGACCATCGGCCACGAGCGCCCGTCCAGCGTCCGAATGCTCTCGCTCAGATACATCAGGCCGCCGCACTCGGCGTAGATCGGCCCGCCCTTCCGTGCGAAGCTGCGCACCGCGTCGATCATCGCTTCATTGCCCGAAAGGTCGGCGGCGAGCGCCTCGGGATAGCCGCCGCCGAAGTAAAGCCCGTCAACTTCCGGCAGCCGGGCCTCGCGCGTTGGCGCGAAATGCACCAGATCCGCACCTGCCGCTTCAAGGCGGCGCAAATTGTCTTCGTAGTAGAAATGGAACGCGTCGTCCCACGCCACGGCGATACGGCATCGCGGCCCCGGCGCGCCGCTTCGCGGCCATAGCTCGGCTATCTGGGGGACACTCAGCAGCGGCGCGCTTTTCGCGATCGCCACGATCGCGTCGAGGTCGAGCCATCGCTCCGCCAATTCAGCCCACGCGTCGAACGATTGCTGCGCAACAGTTTTCTCGTCAGCGCTGAGCAGTCCAAGATGACGCTCCGGAAAGGCGAAGCGCCCTTCGCTCGAAAATCCGCCGAGCACCGGAACTTCGGCCGATGCCGCGCGCAGCAAATCGAGATGGCCGCGGCCGCCGACACGATTGCAGATGAGGCCGGCGAGTTTCAGATGCGGGTCGAAGCGAGCGAAGCCGTGCGCTACCGCCGCCACCGTGCGGGCCATCCCAGAAGCGTCAACCACGAGCAGCACGGGTGCCGCCAGCCACTTCGCGATCTCCGCCGACGAGCCTTCATCGCTGGTCGGTGTCGCGCCGTCGAACAGCCCCATCATCCCTTCGATCACCGCGACGTCGGCGCCCGCGGCGGCGCGCGCAAAGGTCGCGAGCACCGAGGCGCGATCCATCATCCAGCCGTCGAGATTGTGCGAGGGGGCGCCAGCGGCGCGTCGATGGTACGTCGGGTCGAGATAGTCCGAGCCGCATTTGAACGCGCCCACGCGCATTCCGCGCGCCCGCAATGCGCCGATCAGCGCGATCGTCGCAGTGGTCTTGCCCGCGCCGCTGCCGGTCGCGGCAATCAGCAGGCGCGGTATGGATTGGGAGTTCATGGAGCGGGCCGCTTATAGCAGAATGCACGCGCGCGCGTGCGCGCGGCGTCAAGCAGTGTGGGCGCCGCGCCGTAGCCGTGAAGGGTGGGCTCGGTGCGATGCTCCGCGAGGTCAGGCACCGCGATCACGACGTGATCAACTCCACCGATCATGGGATTCGGAGGATGCGCCGCAAAAGCGCTATTGGGTGGCGCCTCTGAAATAGATCGTGCCGTCCGGCTTGTCGGCGCTCTGCGACCGCTGGAGCGTGATTTCGTCCGCTACTACGTGTGCGGACGCCGGCGGCAGGGTCGCGTCGGCGATCGCCGCCCCATTCTGATCGGGATGAAAGGTCGCGGCCTTGATCGCTTCGCCGTGCACACCGATCCACCAAAGCTCATAACTTTCGCCCGCAGGGGGCGCGGGAAGCCCGCTGACCAGCAGCACGGCCTCGCTCTTCAGCGGAGTCTCGGCGATCGCGGCGCTGGCGTTAGGCACCGCGCCTAGCGGCGCAAGATGAATGATCCGCGAGTCGGGCATAAGCGCCGCCTGCACGCTCTTGCCGCTCGTCTCCAATTGCTGGCGCAGCGAGGCGATCTGGCTGTGCGCCGCGACTACGTCGTGCTCGAGGCTGGTGATGCGGTCGTCGAGCGCGGCGCGCTCTGCGGAGTCGGTGATGGAGTCGTAGCGCAGCGCCGCCGCGTATTTAGTCGCCAGCAGCGCCAGCACCGCCGCGGCTGCGAGGGTCAGGAAGGCCAGTCCGCGCCATACCGGAGATACCCCGCGCGCCGGCGATGCGGCGGGCACTATGTTTTCGGGCGTGTCCACTTTGGCACTCTCCCAGTATATGTTTAGATCATGGCAATTCCACAATCAGCCGAAGGTTCGCCGTCCGCGCAGCGCTGGAAGGCGGAGCGCTACGCCGAGCACGCTCATTTCGTTCCGGCGCTCGGGCAGCCCGTGCTCGATCTGCTCAAGCCGCTTGCCGGCGAGCGCATTCTGGACCTCGGATGCGGCGACGGCGTGCTGACCGAGAAAATTGCCGCCGCGGGTGCGGTCGTGGTGGGCGTCGATGCCTCAGCGGAGATGGTCGCGGCGGCGCAAAGGCGGGGACTCGACGCGCGCGTTGCCGACGGCGCGCGGCTTACCTTCGCGCGCGAGTTTGATGCGGCCTTTTCCAATGCGGCGCTGCATTGGATGAGGGACGATCCCGACGCAGTGATCGCGGGCGTCGCGCGCGCGCTCAAGCCGGACGGCCGCTTCGCGGGCGAGATGGGCGGTCACGGATGCGTGGCCGCGATTACGGTTGCGTTGATCGCGGTGCTCCAGCGCCGCGGCGTGGACCGCATGGCCACGAGCCCCTGGTATTTTCCGACCGTCAACGACTATCGCGCGCGGCTCGAGCGCGGCGGTTTCACCGTCGAATATATTGAATTGATTCCGCGGCCGACGCCGTTGCCGACCGACATGGCGGGATGGCTCGACACGTTCGCGGCGCCGTTCCTGGGCTGGCTGCCCGCGCCCGAGCGTGCGCCCGCACGCGACGAGGTTATCGCGATGCTCAGGCCGGTGCTGTGCGACGAAAATGGACGCTGGACGGCCGACTACATGCGGCTGCGTTTCCTCGCGCGGCTCCCGCGCTAGCAGCGCGGCACGCGCCTAGTACGGGCGCGCCGTCTTGCCGATGATTTCGCGCGCCACGAGGCTCTTCATGATCTGCGCGGTGCCGTCGCCGATTTCGAGCCCGATAACGTCGCGCAAACGCTGCTGATGCGGTAGGTCGAGGCTGAAGCCGAGATGGCCGTGCAGGAGCAGGCATTGATGGATGACCTGGACCGCGAGTTCCGGCGCCCACCATTTGCATCCCGCCGCAAGCCATCCGTGCGGTTGGCCGAGGTCGCGCATCCATAGCGCCTCGTAACAGAGCAGGCGCGCGGCGCGCAACTTGACCGCGGCCTCGGCCAACGGAAACGACACACCCTCGAAGCGCGCGAGCGCGGTGCCGAAGGCCTGGCGCTCGGCTACGTACCTGACGGTTTCGTCAACGCTTTGCTGGGCGGCCCCGATGCACATCAGGCCGATGAGCGAGCGGCTGAAGTCGAAACCCTGCATCACCTGGACGAAGCCCGCGCCCTCGGCGCCGATAAGCGCGGCCGCCGGCACCCGCACCTCGTCGAAGAAAAGCTGGCCGCGGCCGATCGCGCGCGTCCCAAGATCGCGAAAGCGCGCGCGGCTGACTCCGGGGGCACGCAGATCGACGTAAAACGCGCTCACGCCGTGCGCGCCCTGTTCGAGCGTCCCAGTGCGCGCCATCACTAGGGCGGTGTCCGCCCATGAACCTAGCGAGATCGAAGTTTTTTCGCCGTTCAGCACGTAGCTGTCGCCGTCGCGCCGCGCCTGCAGGCGGATATGCGCGGCATCCGAGCCGCCGCTCGGCTCGCTCACGGCGAGCGCGGTTACCACGTCGCCGCGGCAAATCGGCGGAAGGTACTCGGCGCGCTGGCGATCGTCGCCGCGCGCGGCGACGATCGCGCCGACCAGCCCCGAGAGCAGCAGCACGTAGGCCGCGTTGAAATCCGCGCGGCCGACCTCCTCGTGCGCGATACCCAGCGAGACGTAATCCAGTTCCTGGCCGCCGTGGCGTTGCTCGGCCATCGGCGCGAGCAGTCCCAGTTCGCCGAGCTTGCGCACGAGCGCTCGCGGCAGGTCTTCATCCTTGTCACGGCTGGCGTAGGCTGGGGTAAGCTCGCGCGCGGCAAAGTCCGCGAGCGTGCGGCGAAGCATCTCCTGGTCCGGGTTGAACGCGAACTCCATCGTAAGCCTGTCCTCAATGTTGCTGATTCGATTCGGCCACGAGCAGGCGGCTATTGTCCGAGCGGCGCGGGCGGTTCTGCTCCGTCAGCGCCGTTACTCTTGAGATAAGCGGGCAGATCCTGCAGACCTCCGCCGGGCGGCGCCAGTTCGACCTGCTTGGGCGTCGAGCCGTCGTCGTCCTGCTCGGAGTAGTGCTCATCGATCGCCTGCTGCACGTCGCCGTGCGATACGCTCGGCCGGATGCCCTCGCCGCGTTCGAACTGCGCGCGTTGGTCGGGCGTCATCTGCAGCCAGAGCTGGCTCGCCTGAGCCGAGTTGCCGCGCTTGAGCGCGTCGAAATACTCCTGTTGCGCCGGCGTGCGGTTCCAGCATCCGGCGAGAAAAATCGCGCAAGCGGCGAGTGCGATTGCGATCATCTCGTTATATGCGAGCCGCGGCTTGCGTTGCATCGCGCCTCAGCTTCGCCTCGGCGCCACGACCTCGGTCAGCACCTCGCCCGCGGGCGCCGGCCGCGCGAGTTGCAGGAGCATCGGGTCGAGTTCGACGCCAAGGGCGTCAGTCACCCGATCCATGAAATCCTGCTCGGAGATCGTGCGAATCCAGGCCATGATCGCCTCCCACCAGCCGCAAAAGGGCGCGTCTAAAAACTATACCCCGGCCCGCCCGCAAGTCCATTAACGGTCTGGCAAGAGCCTCCCGGAAGGGATTGCCACGGCCTCTGTGCTAGTGGATATTTGGCGTATGATGCGCGGCCTTGCGGCGATAGCTGGAGCAATAGCGATGGCGGTGGGGATGCTGGTGCTGGGGCGCGCACCAGCGCTGGCACACAGTCTAACCGCCGCGCCGGCAGAGTTACTTCACTCCACCGGGTCGGGCGTCATTCTCAGCTCTGTGGATGCGTCGGCGGCACAGGACAATTCCAGCGACGACACGCCGCCTTCGGACCGGGACATAGCGCAGCGCCGGCATGAATACGCGGGCGCCTTCGCGATCTCCGCGGCGATTTTGTTTCTCGCCATCGTCGTCGCGCTTGTTCTTCGGCATCGCGGCGCCGCCGCCGCTGGAATCGCCGCGCTGGCGGCGCTCGGAATAGGCGCCCTGCTGCAATTCACCGCCTCCAGGGGGCTGCCGATGTTCTTGTGGCCGCCGCCCCATCTATGGCTCGGCACTTTCGCCGCCGACTTCATGCTGGCCGTGATGGTCGCGGCGGTGGCCGGAACGATGCTGCGGCCGGGGACGCGCCGTGTCATGGGATCGATCGTGATCGCCGAAATAGCGTGGTGGGGAATTCCGGCGTGCGCGGGCGCGGTCGGTCTTACGCTGAGCATCGCGCGGCAACGGATGGAAGTGAATTGGTTGGTCTTTATCGGGACCGCCGTCGGAGCGGCGGCGGCGCCGGCCGCCGCATGGGCCACCGCCTCGCTGGCCTCTGCGATCGCGGAGCGGATGACTCTCAGCCGCACCTGAACCGCACGACGCATAGATGCGCGGCCGCATCGCAGGCATGCCGGCGCGCCGACCCGATAAGCGTCAGAACCTTACCACCGTGCGAATCGACTCGCCGCGATGCATCAGGTCGAAGGCCTCGTTGATCCGGTCGGGCGTCATCGTGTGCGTGATGAGGTCGTCGATGTTGATTTTGCCTTCCATATACCAGTCGACAATTTTTGGCACGTCGCGCCGCCCTCTGGCGCCGCCGAACGCGGTGCCTTTCCAGGAGCGTCCGGTAACGAGCTGAAAGGGACGGGTCGAAATTTCCTCGCCCGCGCCGGCCACACCGATTATGACGCAGGTGCCCCATCCGCGATGGCAGCACTCCAGCGCCTGGCGCATCAGCTTGACGTTGCCGACGCACTCGAAGGCGAAGTCGGCGCCCCCGCCGGTCAGATCGACCAGGTACGGCACGAGTTCGCCGCGCACCTCGGCCGGGTTGACGAAGTGCGTGAGGCCGAACTTCTCGGCGATCGCGCGCCGCGCCGGATTGAGGTCCACTCCCACGATCATGCGCGCTCCCGAGATCCGCGCGCCCTGCACCACGTTGAGCCCGATTCCGCCGAGACCGAAAACCACCACCGTGTCGCCGACCTGAACCTTGGCGGTGTTGATCACGGCGCCGACGCCGGTCGTAACGCCGCATCCGATATAACAGATGCGATCGAAGGGAGCGTCCTCGCGCACTTTGGCGAGCGCGATCTCGGGCACGACCGTGAAATTCGCAAACGTGGATGTCCCCATGTAGTGATGAAGCGTCCGGCCGCCGAGCGAGAAGCGGCTCTTGCCGTCAGGCATCACGCCGCGCCCCTGGGTTTCGCGGATCGCGGTGCAGAGATTGGTCTTGCCCGAAAGGCACGACGGGCATTGCCGGCACTCCGGGATGTAGAGCGGAATGACATGGTCGCCGGGGTGCAGCGTGGTCACGCCCGCGCCGGCTTCGACGACCACGCCCGCGCCCTCGTGGCCGAGAATCGCAGGAAACAACCCCTCGGGATCTTTGCCCGATAGCGTATAGGCGTCGGTATGGCATACGCCGGTCGCCTTGATTTCGACCAGCACTTCGCCCTGCTTCGGCCCCTCGAGATCGACAGTTTCGATCTCGAGCGGAGCGCCGGCTTTATGTGCGACAGCTGCCTTAACCTTCATTCTTTCACCATTTTCCCGGAGACGCGGCTGGAGGGCCTCGGCGAAGTTTGCGATCTTCGGAAGAACTCCTGCAAGCGGAGCTTGCGATCTCAAAACGCCAACGCGCCCCGCGCGCTTGCCGTCCTACTCGCCCAGCAGGACCATTCCGTCGCGAATCGCCCGGCTCCCGTCGGCATTCAGAACATCGAACGAGACCGCTTCGCCACCGCTTGCGGGCGTGCGCGAGTTGATACGCACCGTCGCCATCGACGGCATCAGCACCATCGCGGCAAACCGCCCATGGATACGCCGCACGCGCTCGGGGTTGTAACCGGCTTCGGCGGCGACGATCTTCGACACCGCCATCGCCATCGTGGCCGTGCCGTGCAGAATGATCGCGGGCAGGCCCGCGGCGGCGGCGACGGAGCTGTCGGTATGCACCGGGTTCCAGATGCGAGCGCACTCGGTGTAAACGTGCGCGGCGCCCGGGGAAATCGCGAGCGGAATTTCCGCGCGGGCCGTGTCGCCCGCGCCGGGAGCCTTAAGCGGCGCCGGCGCGTCGGCGGCAGGACGGTCGGGGCCGTCAACCTCGACGCCGCGATAGATCGTGCCGTACCAGGTCGTGCAGACCGGCCGGCCCTGCGTGTCCACCGTTTCGAAGCGCATCAACTCGTACGCCCCGGGCTTAAGCCGCTGCACGGCCGCGAGCGTAAGCGTCGTAGTCAGCCGCTCGGGCGGGCGGATCGCGCGATGGAGCGTGACGTCGTAGGTTGCATGAACGCCGCGCGCCGCCTCGCTGTGGGCGAGCTTCGAGCTGCGCATCTTGTCGTGGAGCGCGATCGCGGCCGGCCACTCGATGCAGACCGGGAAGACCGGATGGGTGACGATGCCGTCGGCGTGTCGCGTGTCGAGGTAGCAGGGGAGGTAATCTTCGAGCGCCGCCGCATAAGCCATCGTCCAGCGCGCGTCGACTTCGGTCGTCGCGGGACCGACTCTGGTTCCAACCAGCGATGATTCAAGTGGCATGGGATATTTCTACAGAGCTTGGACGCCGGATGTCCATCGCGGCGCGCGCCCGCACGTCAGCCGCGCAGCGCGACGAAGCCGTCGCGAATCGCCCGTCCGCCGTCGGCGCTCAGCACCTCGAAGAAGACCGTTTTGCCGTCGGCGCTCGGCTCCCGCGCGAAAATCTGCACTTCGATCGCCGACGGCATCAGCACCATCGCGCCGAACCGGGCATGGATCCGCGCGACGCGCGCCGGATCGCCATCTGCTTCGGCTGCGATCGCGCGCGACACCGCCATCGCAAGTGAGGCGGTGCCGTGCAGAATCGTTCCCGGCAGTCCGGCCTTCTTCGCAGTTGCCATGTCGGTATGGATGTTGACCGGGTTGCCGAGCCGCCCGCAGGCCCCGTAAATGTGCGCGGCGAGCGGCGAGATCGGTATCGCGAAGCTCGCGTGCGCGGCGGCTGCGTTGCCCGACGGCGCAAGCGCCGCCGGCGCATCCGGCGGCGGCCGATCGGGCCCCGCGACATCGACCCCGCGGTAGAGATTGCCGTACCAGGTGGTGCAGACCGGCGCTCCTTTTTCGTCGACCGTGTCGAACCGGGTGAGTTGATAGGCGCCGGCCTTGCGCCGTTCGATGCCGGCGAGCGTCGCGCGCGTGAAGAGCCGCTCGGGCGGACGAATCGGGCGATGGACGATCACTTCGTCGGTCGCATGCACGCGGCGGAGCATCTCGGCGCGCGGAAATCCGGATTCGCTCAGCACCTGGATTATCTGGATCATCGCGCGCCACTCGATTGCGACCGAAAACATCGGGTGGGCGACGATGCCGTCTTCGCGCGTCGTGTCGAGATAGCAGGACAGGGCGTCGCCGAGGCCTGCGGCGTAGGCCATCGTCCACGCGACGTCAACGTCGGCCGCGACCACTTCGGAGGCGGTTCCGACCAGCGATGAATCGAGCGGCATGAGGCGATCTTTACGCCTGCGCCGCGCCCGATGTCCACCGCCGGCGAACCGGTTTGCGCCTACTCCTCGGCGTCGTCGTCCGCCGCCGCGCCATTGGCGCCGTTGGCCGTTCCGCCGGTTTCGTCCTCTTCGGGTTCCGCCAATCCCGCGACCGCGCGCACGCGCTCGCCCGGTTCGAGTTTCACCAGCCGCACGCCTTGCGCGTTGCGCCCGGTGATTCGCACGGTGCTCACGTCGAGCCGGATCACCTTGCCGCCGTCGGTTATCAGCACCACCTGGTCGTCGCTGCCGACCTGGCGCACGCTGATCACCTTGCCGGTCTTGTCCGTGACGTTCATCGTGATGACGCCCTTGCCGCCGCGATGGGTCAGGCGGTACTCGGCGGCGGCGGTGCGCTTGCCGAAGCCCAGCCCGGAAACCGTGAGCAGGGTTTCGTCCTCACGCGAAGTCGCGATCGAGACGATCTCGTCGGAGACCAGGACTACATTCTTGCCGTCCTTGACGCTGTAGGATTCGAGCTCCATCCCAGTGACGCCGAAGGTTGCGCGGCCCATCGCGCGCACCTCTTCCTCCTTGAAGCGAATCGCCTGGCCCTCGCGGGTGGAGAGCACGATCTGCTGGTTGCCGTCAGTAATGCGGACGCCGACCAGTTCGTCTCCCTCCTCGAGATTGATCGCGATGAGGCCGTTGGAGCGGACGTTGGAGTATTCGTCGAGCGCGGTCTTTTTCACCATCCCGCGGCGGGTGGCGAAGAAGAGGTATTTGCCTGCCGTTTCCTTGGGTGCGGGGATGAACGCTTCCATCTGTTCATCGGCGGCGAGGCTCAGCAGGTTGGCGATCGAGCGCCCCTTGGCCGCGCGTCCGCCTTCGGGAACCTCGTAGGCCTTGAGCTCGTAAACCTTGCCCTTGCTGGTGAAGAACATCAGCCGGTCGTGAGTGCCGACCGGCACCAGGTGCTCGACGAAGTCGGTTTCGCTGGTGGAGGCGCCGATCTTGCCGCGGCCGCCGCGGCGCTGGGTGCGATAGAGCGAGAGCGGCGTGCGCTTGATATAGCCGCCGTGCGTGACGGTCACGAGCACGTCTTCGTCGACGATCAGGTCCTCGACCGAGAAGTCGCCTTCGGCCTCGACGATCTGGGTGCGGCGCGCATCTCCGAATTCTTTTCTGATGTCCTGGATCTCGCTGGCGATGAGCGCGCTCATCTCGCGTTCGTCGCCGAGCAGCCTGGCGAGCCGCGCGATCGTGTCCGTGGTCTCCTTGTGCTCGGCAAGGATCTTGTCGCGCTCGAGTGAGGTCAGGCGGCGCAGGGTGAGGTCGAGGATCGCCTGCGCCTGAATCTGGGTGAGCGAGAACTGAGTCATCAGGCCGTTGCGCGCGGTCTCGGCGTCCTTGGACGCGCGGATCAGCTTGATGACGGCGTCGAGGTTCTTGAGCGCGATCAGCAGGCCGTCGAGGATATGCAGCCGCGCTTCGGCCTGGCGCTTTTCGTACTGCGCGCGGCGCGTCAGCACCTGGCGCCGATAAAGCAGAAAGGCCTGAAGCATCTCGAGCAGGCTGAGCTCGCGCGGACGGCCCTCGTGAATCGAGAGCATGATAATGCCGTAGCTCTGCTGCATCTGGGTCAGCTTGTAGAGCTGATTGAGCACGATTTTCGGCTCGGCGTCGCGCTTGAGCTCGATCACGATGCGCATTCCGTCGCGGTCGGACTCGTCGCGCAGGTCGCTGATGCCGTCGATGCGCTTTTCGTTGACCAGCTCGGCGATGCGTTCGATGAGCCGGGTCTTGTTCACCTGGTAGGGAATCTCGCGCACGATGATCGAGCCCCGCCCGCTGCGCTTGTCGGTTTCGATCACCGCGAGCGCGCGGATCGTGAGCGATCCGCGCTTGGCCAGGTAAGCCTGGCGAATCGCCTGGCGTCCGAGCAGCAGCCCGCCGGTCGGAAAATCGGGGCCCGGGATGATGTCGAGCACCTGCTCGAGCGTTAGCGCCGGATTTTCGAGCAATTTGAGCAGCGCGTCGCAGACCTCGGTCAGGTTGTGCGGCGGGATGTTGGTCGCCATCCCGACCGCGATTCCGTCGGCGCCGTTGATCAGCAGGTTCGGCAGCTGGGCCGGCAGCACCTCGGGCTCCTGCTGCGAGCCGTCGAAGTTGTCGACGAAATCGACCGTTTCCTTGTCGATATCGGCGAGCATCCGCTCGGCCAGCCGCGTCAGCCGGCATTCGGTATAGCGGTAGGCGGCGGGCGGGTCGCCGTCGATCGAGCCGAAGTTGCCTTGGCCGTCGATCAGCGGGTAGCGCATGCTGAACGACTGCGCCATCCGCACCAGCGCGTCGTACACCGCCATATCGCCGTGCGGATGGTAGCGCTTGAGCACCTCGCCCACGACGCCGGCGCACTTGGAGTAGCGCCGGGTGCTGAGCAGCCCCTCGCGGAACATCGCGTAGAGAATCCTGCGATGGACGGGTTTTAGGCCGTCGCGCAGATCGGGCAGCGCGCGCCCGATATTCACCGACATCGCGTAGTCCAGGTAGGACTGCCGCATGTCGTCTTCGATATTCAGCCGGGCAGGTTCGTTGCGAAGCGGTTCGTTTCCGTTGGGCGTCTCAGCCATTTAATCGAAGGCCTCTCGGAAGGACATTGCGTATGCGGCGCGCGATCGGCGCTGCGCCGGAATCTTCGGAGCAGACGTCAGATGTCGAGATTGCGAACGTTGAGCGCGTTTTCCTCGATGAACTGGCGGCGCGGCTCGACCTGATCGCCCATCAGCTTCTGGAACATCTCCTCGGCTTCCTCTTGCGAGCCGATTTGGACGCGCAGCATCGTGCGCGTCTCGGGATTCATCGTGGTCTCCCACAACTGCTCCGGGTTCATCTCGCCCAATCCCTTATAGCGCTGGACCTCGACCCCCTTGCGTCCCGCCTCGAGCACCGCGTCGGCGGCCGCCTTGAGCGACTCGACCGTGCGCTCCTCGTCGCCGCTCTTGAGCTTGTAAGGCTCCTTGAGCGCTTCGAGGTCGGCGTCGAGCCGGCGGATTTCGCGCAGCTCGCCCGAGCGCAGGAGCGCAAGATCGGCCACGGTCGGCGGGGTCGCACCGTTTTGCACGTGGCTGAAGACCGCGCGGAAAGCGCCGTCGCTATCCGGATCGACTTTAAAAGTGAGGTTGCTCTTGAGTTCCTTGACTATCGCCTCGGCCATTTCCCTGAGCGCCTTCTCCGTGCGAAAGCTCTCGTCGCTCGCCCGCTTGTCGGCGAGCAGGCGCGCCAGCACCTCGACGATCGGCCGCTCCTTGGAGCGCCGCGCGAGTCCGTCGTACATCCGCTCGCGCTGGAGCGCCCGGCGCACCATGGTCTTGAGCGGCGCGCCATGCAGCTCGCGCATCTCCTTGCCCTTGCCCGCCTGCAGCGTCAGCGCCTCGGCGCCGAGGTCGGTCAGATAGTCCTCGAGCGCGATTTCGTCCTTGAGGTAACGCTCCTGCTTGCCTTTCTTGGCGCGGAAGAGCGGCGGCTGCGCGATATAGAGATGGCCGCCCTCGATGATCTCGACGAACTGGCGGAAAAACAGAGTCAGCAGCAGCGTGCGGATATGCGAGCCGTCGACGTCGGCGTCGGTCATGATTACGACGGTGTGGTAGCGCAGCCTGCCCACGTCCTTTTCATCCGCCACGCCCATCCCGAGCGCCATGATCAGCGTGCGCAACTCCTGCGAGGAGAGCATCTTTTCGATCCGCACGCGCTCGACATTAAGAATCTTGCCGCGCAGGGGAAGAATCGCCTGGATGCGGCGGTCGCGGCCCTGCTTGGCCGAGCCGCCGGCCGAGTCGCCCTCGACGATGAACAGTTCGCTGCGCGCGGGGTCGCGCTCCTGGCAATCGGCGAGTTTGCCGGGCAGCGAGCCCGAATCGAGCGCGCCCTTGCGCCGTACCAGGTCCTTGGCCTTGCGCGCCGCCTCGCGCGCGGTGGCGGCCTCGATCGCGCGGTTCACGATTCGCTTCGCGTCGGAGGGATTCTTCTCGAGGTGCTCGCCAAGCTTTTCGTTGGCCACTCCCGAGACCAGGCCCTCCACTTCGGAATTGCCGAGCTTGGTCTTGGTCTGACCCTCGAACTGCGGCTCGGGCAGCTTAACGCTGATGACCGAAACCAGGCCTTCGCGAACGTCCTCGCCTTCGAGGCGCATCTCCTTGTTTTTGAACAGGTTGTTCTTCTGCGCGTAGGTGTTGATCGTGCGCGTGAGCGCAGAGCGCAATCCGGACAGATGCGTTCCGCCTTCGATGGTGTGGATGTTGTTGGCGTAAGCGAAATTGCTTTCGTGAAATGCATCCGTCCATTGCAGCGCGATATCTATGTCGACCCCGTCGCGCTGATCGTGAACGCGGATAACCTTGTGCAGCGTCTCGCTTCCGCTCGTCAGCGATTCGACGAATTCCGCGATTCCGCCCTCGTAGTGGAACTCCTCGGCCTTGCCGGTGCGCTCGTCGCGGATACTGATCTTGAGTCCGGCGTTGAGATACGCCATGTCGCGCAGGTAGCGCGCGATAATCTCGTATTTGAATTTGACCTCGGGAAAAATTTTCGGGTCGGGCGAAAAGATGGTCTTGGTGCCGCTCGGCTTGCCGCCCTTGGGCGCCGCGCGCTCTTCGACCTTGCTCCGCGGGATGCCGCGCTCGTAGCGCTGAGAGTAGATCTTGCCGTCGCGCCGGACTTCGACTTCGAACTCCTCGCTGAGCGCGTTGACCACCGAGGCGCCAACGCCGTGCAGCCCGCCTGAAACCTTGTACACCCCGCGATCGAACTTGCCGCCCGCGTGCAGCACCGTATGCACGACCTCGAGCGCCGAGCGCTTCTCGGTCGGATGCATGTCGACGGGAATGCCGCGGCCGTTGTCCTCGACCGAGATCTGATTGTCGCTCAGGATGACAACGTTGATCTCGTTGCAATAGCCGGCGAGCGCCTCATCGACCGAATTGTCGACGATCTCGTTGACCAGGTGATGGAGTCCGCGCTCGGCCGTGTCGCCGATGTACATGCCAGGGCGCTTGCGCACGGCCTCCAGACCTTCGAGGACTCTGATCGACTGCGCGCTGTAAGTGTCTTGCGATTGTTTGTTTGCCATAGAAAAAGGCTCAGACCACCCCGCGATCACCACCATCCCAGAGGCCGTATACGCTCGCCAGAGAGCGATCCGCGAACCCAAACATCGGAATTTTCATCAAGTATCGATGAAGTGTTGTAACAAGGAGAGTTTAGTCCGCTGAGGGGTCGAAGTAAAGAAAAAGAGCGCGTGAACCCGCGGATTGCCGGCACCAAAACAAACAATGGTTTGAAAATCGTGTCAAAAAACTAAAAACTTAGGTAATATGCGCAAAATCGCGAAACCGAGCGGTGTGGAATGACGGCTATGTTACGAATTTGTGACAGAGCCTCAATAAAATTCTGTTTGCGCGACAGCCAGGGCATGCTGATGCTCTGCAAAACAACGATGATCCGCGCCAAAAATGCCTAAGATGAAGCCGCGAGCCTCACGTAGCCAGAAGGAGGGATTGCACGAACCTCGGGCAGACCGTCCATTTCGTCGACTTCACGCAAATCAGCCAGAAAACGACGGGAATTCAGATAACCGACCTCGCGTTTGAGGATCCGCCCGTGCTTGTCGATGAAGACCGTGGTGGGCACGCCCTTTATCTCGTATCGCAGCGCGAGTTTGGTGTTGCGGTTGTTGCTGTCCGTAATGTCGGCCTGAAGGCGCACGAAGTGCGAAGCCGCCTTGATGACCGCCGGATCCCGGAACGTCGTCCGCACCATCTCGCGGCACGGCACGCACCAATCGGCGCTGAAATCGATTACCACCGGCTTGTTTGCCGCGAGCGCCTGTTGGAGGACCGAGGCGTCATACGGATCGAACGCCAGTTGCATGGCAGGCTTGGCGGGCGCGAGTGTCAGCATCCAGATCAGCGCGCCAGCGCAGAACGTGCCGAGTACGCTGCGGAAGACGAGGAAGGGCCGCCATTGGCGCCCCGCCGGCGTCACGAAACCGAGGTAGATTCCGGCCGCGACCACGTAGTATGGCATCAGCCGCATCGGCCACCCGCGCATCACCGGGTCGAGAAAGTAGAGCGCGAGGCCGACCAGCACGAAGCCGAAGAACTGCTCGACCCATGCGAGCCACTCGCCCGAGCGCGGCAGACTCCTGATATGCCCGGCGGCAAGTGCCAGCGCGATATAGGGCAGCCCGAGCCCGATCGCCAGCGTGAAGAAGAGCGTGAAGCCGAAGAGCGGACTCGCGCTCCGTTCGACCATCAGCAAAAGCCCAAGCACGATGGGCCCGATGCACGGCGCCGCAACCACGCCCATCCCGAGGCCCATCACCAATGAACCGAGGTAGCCGGGCCGCGCCGCCCCTGCACGCTTCATCAGCCACTGCGGTGGTTTGAGCGAGAACATTCCGAAACTCGACGCCGCGAGCACCAGCAGCATCGCCGCGATCGCGATCAGCACGAGCGGATTTTGCAGGGCCGCGCCGAACAGCCCTCCGGACAGCGCCACGGCGACTCCGGCCAGCGAAAACGTAAGCGCTATCCCCAGCACGTAGATGCACGCGAGCACCGCGATTTTGCGCGGGCCGCCGCCCTGGTTGCCGAAGTAGGCGATCGTCACGCCGATCAGCGGATAAACGCACGGCGTCAGATTCAGCGCGAGTCCGCCGAGCAGCACCGCGAGCAGTCCGATCAATATCCCGTGCGCGAGAAAAATGTTCGCCAGCTCCGAGCCCGGCGCGTTGCTCCCGCCGACGCCGGACGAAGCGCCGGAGGAATCGCCGCCGCCATCGCCGAAGGCGACGGCGATCAGGCCGGCGCGCTGAATTGCGGCGTGCGGCGGAGCCGCCGCAGCCGCCGGTTGCATCGAGCCCAGCGGCGCGCTCGCGCTGACCTTGGCCGGCGGCATGCAGATGGCGTCATTGCACGGCTGATATTCCAGCGTTACCGCGACCTCGGCGTTTGAATCCGGTCTGAAGGCCGTCGATGCGCTGAGCGGCGCGGTGAATTTCATCGTCCCGCTGAAGACTGAAAGCTTCTCGCCGCCGGAGAACGCGGGCGCGATCTCCTCGGCCGGCGGATAAGTGACCGCGCCGGCCTTCACCGCGGCGGGCGGAGTAACGGAAAGAGTGGTGCGGATGAAATCAGCCGACGTTGGATGGTCGGAGTTGATGTGCCATCCGGAAAGAACCTCAGCCTCGACTTCGAGCCGGCTGCTACCGCCGGGTTTGAGCGGATTTTCGAGTTTGAGGCTCTCGATTTTGACGACTTCCGAGGGCTTGGGCAGGTTCTGCGAGTCCTCTGCCTTTGTCGGGCGCGGCGACGAAAGCGCGGCCGTCGCGGCAATTGCAAGAACAGCGGCGGCCAATGCACCGCGCGACCAAACGTTCGAGCCCGCGGGGCTGGATGGGCTGGTCTTTTTGCTGAAAAAGCGCTGCAGGCGCCAGTATCGGCTCATCACGTTGCAATAATTCCGAAATCTGCGGCGCGGTTCCGTCGCCCGGATTTCATCCGTTGCGCCTCGGCTCAACCTCCGGGCACCGCTTCGCCGTCGGCAGGCGAGAGCCTTTCACTGCCGATAATCTCGAGGCCGTAGCCCGGCAGATTGGCGAGACGCGGCGCCTGGTCGGAGAGCAGAATCATCTTGCGTACGCCGACGTCGCGCAGGATCTGTGCGCCGATTCCGTAGTCGCGGAAGTCGGCCTCGGGCGGGCTTAAATGGGTGCTCGCGCGGGGGAGGTGCCAGTTGCGGCGCGCGCCGACGCCGGCGCGGCCGTTGTCGATATCGCTCGCGATCGCGTCGGATTCGCGTTTGAGGTAGAGAATGACGCCTTCGCCCAACGACGCGATTCGCTCCATCGCGGATTGCAGCAGGCTGCGCGTGTTGCGCGGCGAATAGCCGAAGACGTCGCCGGGCAGGTACTCGCGATGCGCCCGCACGCGCACCGGGCGGTCGGGATCGATCGTTCCCATCACCAGCACCAGATGCTCGGTGGAATCGATCCGGTTGCGATAGACGCAGGCGCGGAACTCGCCGTAATGGGTGGGCAGGCGCGCCTCGGCGATCCGCTGGACCATCGTTTCGTTGCGCAGGCGGTATTCGATAATGTCCGCGACGGTTACGATTTTGAGTCCGTGGATGCGCGCGAATTCGACCAGGTCGTCGCGTCGCGCCATCGTGCCGTCTTCCTTGAGGATTTCGCAGATGACGCCGGCGGGCTTCAGCCCCGCCAGCCGCGCCAGGTCGACGCCGCCCTCGGTCTGGCCGGAGCGCACCAGTACGCCGCCCTCGCGCGCGCGCAAGGGATAGACGTAGCCGGGGCTGACGAACTCGGCACCGGTTGCATCCTCGCGCACGGCTTGCAGGATGGTGGTCGCGCGATCGCGGGCCGAGATGCCGGAGCCGCTGGCGCGCCGCGCGGTGATCGGCACGGTGAAGGCGGTGCCGAGGGGAGCCTGGTTGTCGCCGACCATCATGCTGAGGCCAAGCTGGTCGATTCGTTCGGGCGCCATCGGCAGGCAGATGAGGCCGCGGCCGTGCTTGGCCATGAAATTGATCGCTTCGGTGGTGGCCAACTCGGCGGCCATGCAGAGGTCGCCCTCGTTTTCGCGCTGCTCATCATCCATCAGGATGATCATGCGGCCGCGGCGAATTTCTTCGAGCGCCTCCTCGATCGAGATGAACGGAGCCGTGCTCTTTTTGCGGGGGACCAGCTCGCCGAACATGCCCCTAATCTTACACCACGTCTCGGCACGGCGTGAATCCCGCCGCAACAGGTTATTTTCGAGCGCCTTGCCCCACGCTCGCCAGCCGCCCCGGACTTTGCCAAACTGACTCCGTCCCTCAAGTGAGCGCTTCTATCGATACCTCTGCCGAGACCTCTTCCGGAAGCAACCCCGCCGCCGCGGCGGCGCTCCAATCCGAATCCGCCCCCGCGCGGTCCGGCGCTTTCCGCGCGCTGCGCCATCGCAATTTCCAGCTCTATTTCGGCGGTCAGTTCATCTCGCTCATCGGCACCTGGATGCAGTCGGTGGCGCAGGGATGGCTCGTGCTGAAGCTCACCAACTCGGCCCTGATGCTCGGCGTGGTCAGCTTCGCCGGTTATCTGCCGGTCCTGCTGGTAGCGCTGTTCGCCGGGGTGATCGTCGACCATGCCGACCGCCGCCGGTTGATCGTCACCACCCAGGTTCTGCTGATGCTGAGCGCGTTGGTCCTCGCTGCGCTGACGTGGGCCGGCGTGGTGCGGGTCGAGCACGTCGTCGTGCTGGCGGCGCTGAACGGACTGGTGACCGCCTTCGACATGCCGGCGCGGCAGACCTTCGTGGTCGAGATGGTCGGGCGCGAGGATTTGCCCAACGCGATCGCGATCAACTCGATGGTTTTCAACGGGGCGCGCGTGATCGGACCTGCCATCGCGGGAGTTCTGATCGGCGCGATCGGGATCGCAGGATGTTTTCTCCTCAACGGGCTGAGCTACATCGCGGTCATCGTGTGCCTGCTCCAGATGGAGCTGGCGGCGCGCGAGCTGCCACGGATCGGTTCGTCGATTTTCCAGCGCCTGCGCGAAGGCTTCCATTACGTCCGGCATCACCGCGCGAGCTTCTACCTGCTGCTGCTGATCGGGATCAGCGCGGGCCTCGGGATGCAGTATTCGGTGCTGATCCCGGTCTTCGCGCGGGACATCCTGCACGGCAGCGCCCGCGCTTACGGGTTCTTGCTCGCCGCACAGGGCGTGGGCGCGCTGCTCGGCGGCGTCGTGCTGGCCTCATCCAGGACTCCGCGCGGGCTGCGCCAGAATCTCATCTTCGGCCTGTTGGGGTCGGCGGCCGGAATGTTCGTGTTCGGCTTTTCCTCCACGATGTGGCTCTCGCTGCTCTCGCAGATGGCGATCGGCGCCGGATTGCTCAACTACATGGCGACGAGCAACACGATGCTCCAGCTGTTCGTCTCGGACGAGCTCCGCGGGCGCGTGATGAGCATGTACACGCTGTCATTCATCGGACTTGCGCCGCTTGGCAGCCTCGAGGTCGGGTATATCGGCGAGCGCGCAAGCCCGCAGATCGCGGTCGCGGGTGCGGCGGCGGTCACTCTGCTTTGCGGGATCGTCCTGCTCGCCAGAGTCTCGGTGATCGCCGACGCTCAAGCCGCCCGCGATCGAGCTGCCTGAATCCGGCCGAGGGGGCCGAAGAGAGTCCCAGCCAGGTGAAGAATCAAAAGGTGAAAAACGCGAAGAAGGGGACCGCGCCGGCGCGCGCGGAGCTGTTGCGCGCGATGCCGCCCGTGGACGAATGCCTGCGTGCCCTGGAAGGCGTCGCCGGATTCGAGGGGCTCGGGCGCGAGTACGTCAAGCTGATGGTGCGGCGGGCGCAGGCCGAACTGCGGCAGGCGGCGGTGTCGCCGTCGTTGGCGGACGCGTCCGCTCTTCCTCTGCGCCAGTCGATGCTCGAGGAGATAGTCCGCCGCACGCGCGCCGCGATCGAGGCCGACGAACCGGTCCTGCGCGCCGTGGTCAACGCGACCGGCGTCGTGCTGCATACCAATCTCGGCCGCGCGCTGCTGGCCGAGGCGGCGATCGACGCGATGGCGGCGGCGGCGCGGTCCGCGGTCAACCTGGAATACGAGCTCGAGAGCGGGAGCCGCGGCGAGCGCGACGCGCTGGTCGAAGACGAGCTATGCGCGTTGACCGGCGCCGAGGCCGCGACCGTGGTCAACAACAACGCCGCCGCGGTTCTGCTTGCGCTCAACTCGCTGGCCGCCGGACGCGAGGTCGTTGTCTCGCGGGGCGAGCTGATCGAAATCGGCGGCTCGTTCAGGCTGCCCGACCTGATGGAACGCAGCGGCGCGCGGCTTCGCGAAGTCGGCACCACCAATCGCACCCATCCCGCCGACTACGAAAACGCGATCGGACCCGACACCGCGGTGCTGTTGAAGGTTCATCCTTCCAACTATCGGGTTATCGGGTTCACCGCCGAGGTCGGGCTCGCCGAACTGGTGGAAATCGGCCGGCGCCGCGGAATCGACGTGGTCGAAGACCTCGGCTCGGGCGCGCTTTTCGATCTCGGCCGGCTTGGCTTGCCACGTGAACCGATGGTGGCCGAGCGAATCGCGGCCGGCGCCGCGCTGGTGACGTTTTCGGGCGACAAGCTGCTCGGCGGGCCGCAGGCCGGAGCGGCGGTGGGCCGGCGCGATCTAGTCAACAAGCTCCGCGCCAACGCGCTTCGGCGCGCGCTTCGCTGCGACAAGCTGACGCTGGCCGCCCTGGAGGCGACGCTCAGGCTATACCTGCACGCGGGCGATCTGGCCGCGGCGTTGCCGACGCTGCGCTATCTCAGCCGCTCGACGGGCGAGCTCGAGCAGGTCGCCGAGCGGGCGCGTGAAATCCTGGCCGAGCGCCTCGGTGGAGATTTCCGCCTCGAGGTCGTGGTATCAAGTTCGCAAATCGGGTCGGGCGCGCAACCGGCCGAAGAGATTCCCTCCCGCGCGGTCCGCGTGACTCATCCCGGGCTCTCGCCCGCGCGGATCGCCGCGATGTTTCGCGCGGCCCGTCCGCCCGTCATCGGCCGTATCGCGGACGACGCCTTCCTGCTCGACGTGCGGGCGGTGGACGATGCTGCGGCGTTCGCGGTATCGTTCCCGAATACACGGCCATAGGCCGGCGGGGCGGCCGCGACGCCCGAGCCGGCGGGTCATGCAACAGGTCTTGGCACTAAGACTTCGGCGGCCATGATTGGCCGCGGGCGAGGCGTACAGACGCCGGGAGAAAATCCGATGCCCGATAAAACCTACAAGATAGTCGAAGTGGTCGGCGTCTCCGACCAGAGCATCCATCAGGCGGTGCGCAACGCGCTCAAGAAGGCGAGCCAGACGCTGCGGCATCTGGACTGGTTCGAGGTTGAGAATATCCGCGGCGCCGTCAACCCCAAGGGCGAGCCCGAGTTTCAGGTGACCGTCAGAATCGGATTCCGTCTCGAGGGTGACCCGGTCTAAGTAGTCATCTTCAGAACATGCGCCAGCCGGCGACCGGCAGCGTTGCTGCGATCGCGCGAGGCAGCTCGCGGCGCGGAAAGTAGCGCTCAGGGTTTACCGGCCCGCAAACCGCCCGTCGCAGAAATGATCGAGGCTTTGGCCGAATCGGCCGCCCGAGACCCTCGGTCGGTCGAGCGGCAGGGGCCGCTCGACCGCGCCAAGCGCTCGCGTGGTCGTGTAACGCAAGCTTATGGCGTTGCGTATCACCCTGCGGCTATCATCGTAATTCCAGGAATTATTCGAGGAATTTACGCGAAATACGGGAAGAAATCGGGCGAGCTTCCAGGAGGCCAACCCTAAGTCATGAAGACCTGTCCACGATGCGCCAGGAATTATCCCGACGCGGAATCGTTTTGCGAGGCCGACGGGACCGCGCTCGTTCCCGCCGTGGGAGCGGCGGGAACAGCAAGGATGGCCGACGCGCCCCAGGCGCCGATCGAGTGTTCGGTCTGCGGCGGCAAGGCCGAGCCCGGCGAATTGATGTGCAATTTCTGCGGCGCGCGGCTCCCGGTCAGCGAGGGCGCGGCATCCGCAGGCGATCCCGCGCCGGCACGCGGAGCGGCACCCGGCGGGGCCGGCGCGGGATCGCAGCGCCAGCGTCCCGAGAACTATATTCCCGCGCAGGACAGGCTGACCGCAACCGGTTTCACGCCCCCGATTCCACCCGGCGACGAGGGCGAGGACGAGCCGCGCCGATCGATGACGAGCGTGGTTGGCTACTCGGTCGCCGCGATTGTCGCCCTGGCCGCGGGTGCCTGGCTTGCGATCCATCTGAGTTCAGGCACCGCAGTATCGCCTCCGAAGACGGTCGAGGCTTCCCCGGCGGCGACCGCGAGCCCGCCCGCCGTTGCGGCCGGTCCATCGGTAGATTTGGCGCATGGTGTGCCGGTACAGACGATCGGCGATTCGGCGGCAGCGCCTGAACGCAGCATCGACGCGGCGCGCAAGGTCTTCGACGCAGGCAGGAGCGGATTGCTCGACACCTACCGCGGTCTGCTCGCGGGTGGGTCGCCGATCGATGACGGTATGCTGGTGCGGCTGACCGTGGCGCCAGGCGGTACGGTTACAGGAGCGATGGTGCGGACCTCAACTTCGGCTAACCCGGAACTCGACGCGGCGGTGGTCAAGGCGATGATGGGGTGGACGTTCGCGCCGATAAACGGAGGCGACGTGAGCGCCGAGTATCCGGTCATCTTCGCGCGCGATCCTGCACAAGCCACCGCGATCGATTCCGGACTTGCCGCCAAAGTCGCTGCTCTCGGTCCCGGCTCTTCGCCCGAGTATGCCTTCGCCCCGGCGGCGGCGCCGACGGTTTCGGCACCTCCGCTTGAGGCCACCGCGCCCATCGCGCCCCCGGTGGCGGCGGCGCCGCGGCCTTCCACGCGACACAAACACGTGGCTTCGGCGCGGCCGCCCAAACCCGCGCTGCTCGAGCGGGTTCAGTCGGCGCTGCGCTCGAATCGCAAGCTCAACCGGGTCAACGCCTATACGAACGGCGGGGTGGTGACGCTCTATGGCAAAGTATTCGACGACAACGGCAAGCGTCTCGCCGTGCAGACCGTGCGCAGCGTGACCGGAGTGACCGACGTTATCGATCAGACGACCACCGACACCGCGGTGTGGGCGGCCCAGCAGCAACAGATTGCGCAGGCGCTCGCCAGTGCGGGATTGACCGGCGTGACCGTCAAGGTCATCGGTCGCGACGCATACCTCGACGGCGAGGTTCCGACCAAGCTTGACCGCGAACGCGCCGTCACGATCGCCGAGGGTGCGGCGCCGGTCATCGTGCGCACCAACCTGATTCGAGTTTCGGTGGGCAAGGTGTTTGGATTTTAGAGCACGCGCGGATATTAGCGGCGTTCGATGGATTAAGGCCCCGGCGCGGGCGCGAAATCAGCTTGATCTGCGGGCGTAACGGCGCTCGATCGGTCGCCAGCAACACGGCGTGCTATTGACATTGTTTTCGGCTGACGCTTACACTGGCGATTAGGAACCTTTCCGAGCGCGCGCCTTCAGGAGGCCTCGTTTACAAAATGGCTGAGACTGCGTCTTCGTGCAAAGAGGTCTTCGACAACATGGCCTCCCGGTTCAAGAAGGATGCCGCAAAGGGCCTTAACGCCACCTACCAGTTCGACCTCTCCGGGGATGGCGGCGGACAGTGGCACGCAATAATCGCGAACGAAGCGTGCGAGGTTAAGGAAGGAAAGGCCTCGTCACCCAATATCACCATTTCCATGTCTGCCCAGGACTACCTCGACATGGTCAATGGCAAGCTCAATGGCCAGATGGCCTTCATGACCGGGAAGCTCAAGATCGCAGGGGACATGGGACTGGCGCTTCGGCTGCAAAGCCTCTTCGGCTAGGACCGAGAGCGGCCACATCGTCCACGGTCCACGCGCCAGGTTCGAGCGAGGATCGGGGAGTTCAGAGATAGAACCCGCTATTATTCCGAAAGTATTCCTAAAAATTGCCTAGGCTGGAGTAGCGGCGGCTCGCCGCCGCCTCTGGCGCTCAATGGACAAAAGAAACAGGTGAAGAGGCCGCAAAGCGTCCCGTCTCCTCAGGCGGACCCACAGCCTCGTTCAGTTCAAGGCCGGTCTTAAGAAGCATTTCAATCACCGGACTTAACCGGTGGAGGAGGAGCAGAGGGTTACCTCGATGAGTTCGCAGGATACACAAGACGATATTGACAAACAGCGCGGTTCCACGACCGAGGCCGACCAGAAGAACGACTCGCTGGCCAATAAGCTCTCGCAGGAGCTCAATAACTGGCGGCGGCGGCGAACCACGGCGCGACCCAGGCAAGCCGAACACGACGGCGCAGGCTCCGGCAGCGCGATGCAGTCCGAGTCCGCCCGCACGATCAAGGTTCGGGGTCATGAAACGCTCGTGATTCGCAAGCCTAAGCTGGCAGCCAAGCCCGCCACCGATATCGATCGTTCCAACCAGTAGAGTTTCGGCTATCGCGCGCCGCGCGAGAGGCCAGCGTGCGAGACCGAGGCAAATCGGGCTCCACTTGCGCGCCCGGTCGACGCGAATTGAATCACGCGCCTTCGCGTCGGCAACGCCGAGGTCTGTCTTTTACGAGCGAAAGACCTCGACCGGAGTTTCGCGCGAGGCCTGCTTTGCGGGATAGATCGTCGCGAGGTAGCACAGCACCATCGAGGCGACAGCCACGAGGACGAAGCTCAGCGGCTCCGCGTCGATCGGCAAGGTCGAGATGCCGTAGATCTTGCTCGGGATATGGATGAACTGGTAGCGCGCGAGCGCGAAGCAGGTCAGCGCGCCGATGATCAGCCCCAGCACGGTGCCGGCCGCGCCGACGATTATTCCCTTGAGCTGAAAAATCCATCGCACCTCGGCCGGAGTCGCGCCCATCGCGAGCAGCACGGCGATGTCTTTGCGCTTTTCCATCACCACCATGATTAGCGTCGCGATAAGGTTGAACGCGGCGACCCCGATCAGCAGCAGCAACACCAGCGCGTAAACCCGCTTGAGCATCGCGAACCCGGCCGACGCCGCCTGGTCGTACTCCATCCAGTTGGTTACGCGAAAAGTATGGCCGAGCGCGGCGCGCAGAGCGTCGGTGACCGCGTCGGTCTGGTCGAGGTCGCGCAGCTTCACTTCGATTCCATCGGCCTTGCCCGGGCGTCCGAAGAAGTCCTGCGCCGTGCCGAGACCCATAAAGATCACTTCGCCGTCGATAAACTGGACGCCCGAATTGAAAATCGCGGCGACCCGGAAATCGGCGCTCCGCGTGCTCAGCTGAGAGCCGGAGCCCGCGATTATCGGCGCCACCATCCGCACCGGGTCGCCCGCCTTGACCTTGAGCTTGTCGGCGAGCGTCCCGCCGATCAGCAATCCCGGGGCGGGCGGAGCGGGCGCATGGCCGCCCCCGGCGGCCGTGCCAGGGCGTTCGAGCATCCTGAGCGACGCCGCACTGACATAGCGGCTGAGCGTTCCGATAACGACCGCGCTGTCGGGCTCCACGCCGCGCACCACCACGCCGGACAGCCCGTGCGCGGCGCTCACCAGTCCCTGGCCGATGATGTACGGATCCGATCCGGCGACGCCCGGGGTTTGGGCGATGCGCGCCTGGATTGCCGCGTAGTCCGGGATCGCGCCGCCGAAACTCTGGACCTGCACCTGGGGGCTCAGACTGAGCATGCGCTCGCGCAAATTGGTTTCGAACCCGCTCATCACCGCCAGCATCACGACCAGCGCGGCCACGCCGATCGTCACGCCCACCGCCGTGAACATCGTGGTGACCGAGATGAAGGCGTCCTTGCGGCGTGCGCGCAGGTAGCGCAGCGCGATCATCAGTTCGTAGCGCAAGGGTCAGGCTCCGATAGTAGGGGCCGACGCGTAGCCGCAGCGGCCGTCGCGCACGTTCAAAAGATCACCTTTTGCTCTTTGAGCCGCGCGATCTCGTCCGCGCCGAGTCCGAGCAGTCCGCCGAAGACTTCGTCGTTGTGCTGGCCAAGGGTCGGCGCCGCCGTGCGCAACTCGCCAGGCGTGCGGCTCAACCGATGCGAGAGTCCCTCGTACGGCGACGGCCCCATCGCTTTGTGATCGAGCCAGTGCCAGAAGCCGAAAGCCTCGAGATTGTCGTCGCGATGGATATCGACGCAGTTCTGCACCGGGTAGGCGGCGACGCCCGCCGCCTGCAGCGCCGCCGTGAGCTGATCGGCGTCGCGCTCGCGGACCAGCGCGCCGACGAACTGATCGAGGGCCGCGCGATTTTCCATCCGCGCTGCCATCGTCGCGAAGAGAGAATCGGCCGGCGGATTGCCGAGCACCGCGAGCATCGCGCACCACTCCTCTTCGGTTTCCACCGCCAGCGCGAGCCATCGCTCATGGCCGTCGAGGTCGGCGCATCGATAGGCGCCATGCGGCGCATAGCGCTCGGAGCGATTGCCCGCCGGGCCGGCGACGCGGCCGCTCGCGAAGTAATCGATCAGCGCCGGGGCGAGATTGTGCAGCGCGGCCTCGTATTGCGACATGTCGATATACTGTCCGCGGCCGGTGCGGCGGCGATAGTCGAGCGCAGCGAGCAGCGCGCAGGCTGAAAGGCGCGGAGCGATGAAATCCGTGTATGCGCCGTAGGGCGGGCAGGGCGGCTCGCCGGGCCCGTAGCCGGCGATATGGTAGAAGCCGCTGAGCGCCGCCATCAACTGTCCGAACCCCGGGTAAAGCGCGTTAGGCCCGGTCTGCCCCTGCATGCAGGTCGAAAGCATGATCAGGTCGGGCTTGAGCGTGCGCAGATGCTCGTAGTCGAGCTCCCATTTGCGCAGCGCCTTGGGGGTAAAGCTTTCGGCCACGATATCGGCCCAGGGCAGCAGCTTCAGCACCAGCTCGCGCGCCTTTGGTTTGCCGAGGTCCAGCGTGATGCTCCGTTTCGAGGTGTTGAAGCTCGCGAAAAACTGGCTCGTGTCGATCCCTGGTTTCGCATCTTTCCACGGCGGCGCGAGGCGCAGGATATCGGGCCGCGCCAGCGACTCGATCCGGATAACGTCGGCGCCATTGTCGGCGAGATACTTGGTCGTAATCGGGCCGACCCCGACCCAGGAAAAATCGAGGACGTGAACTCCCTCGAGCGCGTAACGTCTCATCCTGACTGCTCCATTCCCTCGGCCTGGCGTCGCGATCAGATCGCGCCGATCGCGCGCAGACGACTCATCCGTGCGCCGTCGATTCCCAGTAGCTCGCCGAAGACTTCTCCGTTGTGCTCGCCGAGGCGCGGCGCGCGGCGTGCCGGTCCGACCGGCGTCCCGCTGAACTTGGCGAACGCGCCCGGCAGCGTGAGCGTGCGGCCGAGTGTGTCGTGCTCGAGGCGCACGAAATAGTTGCGCGCCTTCAGTTGCTCGTCGTCGGCAATGTCGGCGGTGGTCGCCACGGGGGCGAGCAGGATGCGGCGTTTGATCGCCTCGGCGTAGATCTCGCGCTTGGTGAGGGTATTGAAGAAGCGCTGCACGCGCTCTTCGAGATCCGCGATCTCCTGGTTGTCCTGCGCGGTCGCTTTCATCAGGATCCCCGGCACCCAGGCCCTCCAATCCTTTGCGATCATCCAGTCAGCGGCGAACCCGGCGACCGCCATCCACTCGGCCAGCGCCTTCATCGAGACTGCGCCGACGCCGGGGCCGCCGGCGAGCACGGTCGAGATGTAGCCGTCCTTGCATGCATACACGAGTCGCCGCCGCGTGCCGGTTGCGGTGTAGTACATCCCGGTGCGCTTGATGTAATCGCCGTGCAGTATCGGCATCGCCTGCTCGTTCATCAGGGTCCACAGCACGCAGGCCTGCATGTCGATGGTGACGTGCTGGCCCCGGCCTTCGATTTCGCGCGGATAGTGCGCGAGCAGCGACGCGACTGCGGCCTCGGCGCCCGCGTGCAGCCCGGCCTGCGGCAGCGCCATCTCGAGCGGCGGCCGGCCCTCGTCGCCCATCAGGAACATTGGGCCGCCCGACGCCCACGAGACGATATCGGCGGCCTTGTAGTTGCGGCCCGGACCGGTGTCGCCGAAGGGCGTTATGGAAGTATGGATGATCCGCGGATTGAACTCCGAAAGACGCTCGTAACCAAGTCCGATTGACTCGAGGTAGCCGACCGGAAACGATTCGAGCAGGAAGTCGGATTTGCGCACCAGATCTTCCAGCAGCGCGCGGCCGTCGGGCGAGTCCAGGTTGAGCGTGGCCGAGCGCTTGCCGGCCTGGTAGGCGATGAAATAGAGGCCGCGGTTGGAGTCCGGCAGGTCGTCGAGAAAAGGCGGGATGCGCCGCGTTGGGCATCCCCTGGGCGGCTCGACCTTGATCACGTCGGCACCCATGTCGGCGAAGATCTTGCCGCAGAGCGCGCCCTTTTCGTCGGCGAGGTCGAGCATCCTGAATCCGCTGAGCAGCTCCGAGCTCATCGATACTCCTGTTGCGGGAAAAGCGGTCACGCGCGGACTGGATGCGCGCCGCGGCCGGCGGCTCAGCGGATCGGGCCGGCGGCGGCGCGCGCCGCGCCGATCGCGGTTGCGTAATCCGCATGATCGGGAATCGTGAAGTGCGAGAGCAGCGCATCCATCCGCCTCTGCCGCTGCATGAACCGGAAAACCCGGGTCAGCTTGCCGGTAAGCACGATATCGCGCTGGTCGCAGGCGCGCGCGGTCGCGAAGCTCAGCACGCTCACCACCTCGACGATCATGTTCATGATCGCGAGCGCCTTGTCCTCGTTGGTCGCATCCGCGCTGATCTTGCCGAAGTTGGCCGCGGTGGCGCCGGGCTGCAGGTCGCCGAGCGGGCCGCCCGCGATGTCGCGCACGGTGAGATCGATGCGGCTCAGATCGCCCCGCTCGGCCAGCGCCTCCAGCGTCTGCAGGGTCGAGACGCCGAGCATGTGCTTGGAGAGCCCGCGCAGCGTGCCGCCACCAAGACCGGTGCCGCCGGAGTGCTCGATTTTGTCGCCGTGCACGGAAACCATCGCGGTCCCGGTCCCCAGCGATACCACCAGCGCGTCGGCCTTGCCGCAGAGCGACGTTCCGCCGATTCCGATCGCGGTGAACTCGCTGACCTTGACCACCGGGCGCCCGAGCAGCGTTGCCGAGAGCGCGCGCGAACCCGCTCCCGTCGCCGCCACGCACGCCACCTGGTCGAGCTTGAGTCCGTACACCTCGACCAGCTTGCCGAGCGCGCCGGCCGCTGCCGCGACCGGATCGTTGGCCTCGATCGTAACGACGTGGTAGTCGCCGTTGTCGACCGTCACCGCGTCAGTGGTCGATCCGCCAATATCGATTCCGACAATCATTCAGATGGTGCCGGCGCCCATGTCCGGCCCGGCCCTCAAAGCTAGAATACGCGGGCTCCGCTGGCAAACCGAGCGGCCGCGCGAACGCCGCAAACAGGCGCGTCGGATGGGGCCGGCGCCGCCGCTGTGATACGGTCGAACGATGGGCGGGCGGCGCACCAGCGGCGGCGGCACTAAAACCCCTTCGGAGCCGGGTCTCTTTCCCGCCAGGACGCCGGCGGCGCAGCCGCTGGCCGATCGGATGCGGCCGCGGAGCCTCGACGAGGTTTATGGCCAGGAGCATCTGCTTGGTCCGGACAAGATGCTTGGGCGGATGCTCGCGGCGGGCGCGCTGCCGTCAATCATCCTGTGGGGTCCGCCGGGGACCGGCAAGACCACGATCGCGCTGCTGCTGGCGCGCTGCTCGAGCGCCAACTTCCGCACCATCGCAGCGGTATCGGCGGGAATCGCAGAATTGCGCGAGGCGGTCGAGGAGGCGCGGCGCGAACTGGAGACGGGCGGGCGGCGCACGGTGGTTTTCATCGACGAGATCCATCGATGGAACCGGGCGCAGCAGGACGCGATCCTGCCGCACGTCGAAAGCGGGCTCATCACGCTAATTGGCGCGACCACCGAGAATCCCTCGTTCGAGGTGATCGCTCCGCTGCTCTCGCGCACGCGCGTGCTGGTGCTGCGCGCGCTCGGCGATGAGGATCTCGCGGCGATCCTGCGCCGCGCGCTCGACGACACCGATCGCGGCCTCGGCGCAAACGGGCTTGCGCTCGACGACGAGGCGCTCGCGGAACTGGTGCGCTTCGGCGCCGGCGATGCGCGGCGCGCGCTCAACACGCTCGAGGTCGCGGCGACGCTCGCGCGTGCGGCCGGCCAGCGCGCGATCGCGCCCGAGCACGTGCGCGAGGCGGCGCAGCAGAAAACCCTGCTTTACGACCGCGCCGGCGAGGAGCACTACAACGTCATCTCCGCCTTCATCAAGAGCATGCGCGGCAGCGACCCCGACGCGGCGCTCTACTGGATGACGCGGATGCTCGAGGCGGGCGAGGATCCGCTGTTCGTGGCGCGGCGGATGGTGATTTTTGCGTCCGAGGATGTTGGCAACGCCGACCCGCGCGCGCTCCAGGTCGCAGTGGCGGTGAAGGACGCGGTGGATTTCGTCGGGATGCCGGAGGGTGCGATTCCGCTCGCGCAGGGCGTGACCTACCTCGCGTGCGCGCCCAAGTCCAATGCGTCGTATCGCGGGATGCTCAAGGCGCGCGCCGACGCGCGCGAACGCGGCGCGCTGCCGGTACCGCTACATCTGCGCAACGCGCCGACCGGTCTGATGCGCAAGCTCGGCTACGGCGAAGGCTATCTCTATCCGCACGACTCCGAGGGCGCGCTCAACGAGCAGCACTTCATGCCCGACGAACTGGGCGAGCGGCGGTACTACGAACCGTCGGAGCGCGGCTACGAAGGGCGGCTCGGCGAATATCTGGAACGGGCGCGGCTTGCGCGCAAGAGCGGCAAGCGGCTATCCGAAATCCCGAAGAAATCCGGCGGATGATCGAGCGGCCGCCATCGGCGACCGCGGTCTTCTTGTAATTTCTGTCACTTTGCAGTTGAGCGCAGCCCGCGAACAGTTAAGTCGCGAACAGCAAGTAAGGACCGCGCTGAAACGGGCGTTTCGCCCGAACGGGCGAGCCGAAGTTGTGGTGCGTCGCAAAGACGAGCTGCGGGGCCTAAGCGCCGCTTTCGGCCCCGCGGCTCTAAGACTTTTGCAAACCCGCGACTAGCGCGCTCCGAGCACCGCGTCCTTGAGCGCCTTGGCAGGCGTGAAGCGGAGGCGGGTGCGCGCCGGAATCTTGATCTGCTCGCCGGTGGCCGGATTACGCCCCATCCGCGCCTTGGTCTTGCGCTTGCGGAAGATCCCCAGTCCTGCAAGGCGCAGTGAGCCTTCCTTCTTGAGTTCGCGTACGACCAGGGTGGTCAATTCCTCGAGCGCGATCTTCGCGTCCTTTTTCGAGATGCCTACTTTCTCGGCGAGATGCGCCGCGACCTGCGACTGCGTCATCAGCTTCCTCCTTGTGCGAGTGCGAGTTTCGCAGACCAGAGCCTGAACCACGGTCAAGTCATTTGCAAGCTGCAGCGGGCGCAAAATGCGCGTTTTTCTTAATAACCGTGACGATTTTTCAACAGGCCCGGCTGTGAGCCCTTGGGGCAGAAGCACTTTTTCGTCTCGCGATCGGCGCCGCGCGATCCCGCTTGCGATTTCTGCCCGATGCCGCTGCGCCGGCTGGTGTGATGTCCCGCGGGTAACTTACATATCCGGAAAAGCGTCAAGGTGTCATTCCGAGGGGGTCAGCGACCGAGGAATCCCGGATCTTTATTCGTTTTTCGTGGAAGCCGGGATTCCTCGCTGCGCTCGGAATGACAGCCTTCAGATCTTGGGATGAAACTTATTTCCAGGACACCACTAGTACAGCACTTCGACCAGGCAGAGGCCGGCGGCCGGCGCAGGCGCCGGCGCGAGCGCGCGATCGCGGCTTTGGAGCAGCGCGGCGATCGTCTGGGCCGCAGCGCGGCCCGCTGGTTTGCCGCGCCCCACGTCGACCATCGCGGCCACCATCGTGCGCACCATGTGGCGCAAAAATGCGTTCGCCTCGACCCGGTAAACCAGATGGTGTCCGCCGCGCGGGTCAAGATCATGCTGATCGTGCCAGCGGCTGACCTCGACGCGGCGCAGCGTCGTCTTTTCCTCGGAACCCAGCGAACGGAACGCGGCGAAGTCATGCTCGCCGATAAACGCCGCCGCCGCCTCGTTCATGGCGGCGAGATCCAGCGGCTCGCGCACGAGCCAGGCCGAGTTGCGCTCGAAGGCCGAGCGCAGCGGCCGGTTGAGCACGCGATACTCATAGATACGCAGCCGCGCGTCGCGGCGCGGGTCGAAATTGTCGGCGGCTCGCGCCGCTTCGAGCACGACGATATCCGGCGGCAGGATCGCGTTGAGCGCGCGCAAAAGTTCAGCCGGATCGAACGGCCGCGGCAGCCACACTGCGGCGACCTGGCCGCGCGCATGCACGCCGGCATCGGTGCGTCCCGCGCCGCGCACCCGCGTCGGGACGCCGAAGATTCGCGTGAGCGCCTCTTCCAGCTCGGCCTGAATCGAATTCTGCGCGGCCTGTATCTGCCAGCCCGAGTAATCGGTGCCGTCGTACTCGAGCTTGAGCCGAACCTGCATGTTGCGGTTTGAAGACGCGCCCGCCCGCGGAGACTCCTATGCGGCGCCCGGGGCGGCAACGGCGGAGAATTTCTCCGAGATCCATACGGCGTCGAGCGCCGCCAGGCGTGCGCTGTCGAACGCAGACCAGACCGACACGCCGGTGCGCTCGAGGTCGGGTGTGACGAGGATCGCCTCCTGGCCAATCGCATCGACGATGCCCGTGCCGCCCTCCTTGCCCTCGACCAGCAGCAGACCGGGCGCGGCGCGGAGACGCTCGGCCAGTTTCTCCGGGTTGGCCAGGTCGGGAATCAGCACCGTCATCGCCGAGCCGTGAAGCACGCCGACGTGTACGGCCTCGACCACGAGCCTCGGTCCGCCGCCGCCGAGCAGCGCGGCCGTCTGCGCACAAAGCGCGGCGGCGAAGCCGGGTTCCGCAGGATAAGCGTTGAAAGCGCGCTGGACCTCGCCTTCTTCCAGATTATGCGTGCCGCTCAGCAGCTCGCGCGCTTCGCGGGCGACTTCTCCGACGCTCTCGCGTCCGGCGTCGCTTGCGCCAAGCATCACGGTCGCGCACACGACCGGAGTTTGCGCGCCGGCCGCGCTGACGATCATGGCAAGCGCGTGGGCCGCGGGATGCGGGATCCCTACGGTCTTGCCACGCGCCGTCAGTGCGGCGACGCGTTCGGGCGGCGTGAACGAGGGCGCGATCAGCGGAATCGACGGGATCTCGTCGGGTGCGCGGCGGGCGGCGCTCAGATCGACCAGCAACGGACCCGGATGAGCGCGAACTATCTCGGCCGCCCGGCTCGGCGCGACGGCGAGGAATGCGATGTCGAAACGGGAAAGTTCGGCCGGTTCATGAAACTCGGCGACGCTCAACGCCTCGCCCAGCGCCTCGACGGTCTCGGTTGCGCCGCGCTCGCTCGCAAACAACACCAGTTCGGAGCAGGGGAGGGCGCGCGCGTCGATAAGTTCGACGATCTGCTCGCCGACCGCGCCGGTGGCGCCGACGACGGCGATCCTGACCTCGCGGCCGGGCGCCGCGGCCATCTCAGCTCTCCGCGCCTTCGAGCTTTTCCCGCACCACCCGGCCCATCGCCTTGCACCCCACCACCTTGGTGCCCGAACCGGCTCCGAGGTCGCGCGTGCGATAGCCTTCGTGCAGTACGGCCTCGACCGCCTGCTCGATTGTCTCGGCCTCCGAGCGCATTCCAAGCGAATGCTCGAGCAGCATCGCGGCGGACAGAATCGCGGCCAGCGGATTGGCCTCGTCGCGGCCGGCGATATCCGGAGCGGAGCCGTGAATTGGCTCGAAGAGCCCGATGCGGCATCCCGCGGAATTGAGCTCGTCGCCGAGCGAGGCCGACGGCAACAGACCCATCGAGCCTGCCAGCACCGAGGCTTCGTCGGTGAGGATATCGCCGAACATGTTCTCGGTGACGATCACGTCGAAGTCGCGCGGTCGGCGGATAAGATGCATCGCCATCGAATCGACGAGCTGATTCTCGAAAGCGACGTCCTTATATTCCCTGGCCAGCTCGCCCGCGATCTCGCGCCACAGCCGCGAGGTGGCGAGGATGTTGGCTTTGTCGACGGAGGTCAGGCGCTTGCGGCGTTCGCGCGCCAGTTCGAAGCCGTAGCGCAGCACGCGGACGATCTCTTCCTCGGAATAGACGCAGGTGTCCACGGCCGCGCGGAGGTCGCCGTTGCTGCGCCGCTCGGAGGGCTTGCCGTAGTAGATGCCACCGGTGAGTTCGCGGATGACCACAAGGTCGACGCCATTGATGATCTCCTGGCGCAGCGGGGAGCTCACGGTGAGCTCCTTGACCGCCTTGACCGGGCGCACGTTGGCGAACAGCCCCAGTTCCTTGCGCAGCGTGAGCAACGCTTGCTCGGGGCGCTTGTCGGCCTTGGGGTCGTCCCACTTGGGGCCGCCGACCGCGCCGAACAGGATCGCATCGCAGTCCTTGGCCTGCTTGAGCACGTCGGCGGGGAGCGGAGTGCCGAACTGATCGATCGCATGGCCGCCGGCCACGCCTTCCTTGAACTCGAGGTCGAGCGCGGCATTGCGCGCCACGATCCTGAGCACCTGCAGCGCTTCGCCGACCACTTCGGGGCCGATCCCGTCACCCTTGAGAACCAGAATCTTGTAGGCCATCTATGCTTATGCAGTCCTGGCAGCGGAAATGGGGAGACCGATAAATTGCGGGCAGATTTGCGTCGAGCGCCGTGCGGCCGCTGCAGAGGCGCGGCCGAAAATTCGCACGAATTCAGACCTCGCGAGTCCGGCGGAGCGCGATCTTCCCTTCTTCGACACCTTCGGTTGGGCCACCCGCGTCAGACGCGCGGCCCGACGCCACTAGCGTTTAGCCCAAACGCCGATGCCACGGCAAGTCCCGAGCAAGTTCCGAGCAAGTGCCGCGGCGGGTCCCGGGCAGATCTCCGGCAAGTCCGACGGCTGCTCCGGGTCGTCCGGCTTAGACTCCTCCCTCGGCCGGACGCGGCGGCGCGGCGGACTTTGCGCGGCCCTGCAGGCGATTGAGCGCATTGACCAGCGCGAGCGCGCTCGCCATCACGATGTCGCTGTGGGCGCCCTGCCCGGCGACCGTCATCCCGTCCGACCGCACCAGACAGCTCACTTCGCCGAGCGCGTCGGTGCCGCCGGTGATCGCCTTGACCGAATAGCGCTCGAGTGCGGGCTGCATGCCGGCGAGCTTGTAGATCGCCTTGTAACACGCGTCAACCATGCCGTCGCCCGAGGCCTCGGCGACACTCTCCTTGCCGCCCGCGATGCGTATCGTCACTTCGGCGTGCGGCGTGGTCTTGGCCGACGAGGTCACGCGAACGTCGAGCAGCTCGAAATGGTCCGCGGTGCGCCGCGTTTCCTCGTTGACCAGCGCCAGGATATCGTCGTCGTAAACGATCTTCTTTTTGTCGCACAGCACCTTGAACGCGGCGAAGGCCTTGTTGACGTCGATCGAGGCGGTGCCGATACCGAGTTCCTCGAGCCGGTTGACGAAAGCGTGGCGGCCCGAGTGTTTGCCCAGCACGAGCTTGTTCGAGGGGATCCCGATATCCTCGGGCTTCATGATTTCGTAGGTCAGCTTGTACTTGAGCACGCCGTCCTGATGGATGCCGGCCTCGTGGGCGAAGGCGTTGTCGCCGACGATGGGTTTGTTGGGCGGCACGGGCTGGCCGATGATCTGCGAGAGCAGGCGCGAGGCCGGATAGATCTGGCGAGTGTCGATTCCGGTGCGCACCGCCATCAGGTCCTGGCGCGTGCGCAGGGCCATCACGACTTCTTCCATCGAGGTGTTGCCGGCGCGCTCGCCGATGCCGTTGATCGTGCATTCGACCTGGCGCGCGCCGTTCTTGATCGCGGCCAGCGAGTTGGCGACCGCAAGGCCGAGGTCGTTATGGCAGTGCGCGCTCCAGATCACGCGGTCGCCGCCCTCGACGGTGCGCCGCATGTAGGCGAACATCTCGCCGAACTCCTCGGGAATCGCGTGGCCGGTGGTGTCGGGCAGGTTGATAATGCGGGCGCCGGCGCGGATCACCTCGGCGCAAATCTTGGCCATGTAATCCCAGTCGGAACGCGAGGCGTCTTCGCAGGAGAACTCGATATAGTCGAGATGCTGTTTGGCCCGCGCGACCGCCCAGGTCGCCGCGCTCAGCACGTCCTCGCGCGTCATGTTGAGCTTGTGCTTGAGATGGATGTCGGAGGTCGCGATGAAGATGTGGATGCCGGGGTTGCGCGCCTTGTCCACCGCGCGCAGCGCCGCGTCGACGTCTTCCTCGCGCGTGCGCGAGAGGCTGACTACGGTCGGCCGGCTGACGGCGTCGGCGATTCGATTGACCGACTCGAAATCGCCGGGCGACGACGCGGCGAAACCGGCCTCGATGATATCGACACCCAGCCGCTCGAGCTGGCGCGCGATCGCGAGCTTCTCCTCGACGTTCATCGTGCAGCCGGGCGATTGTTCGCCGTCGCGCAACGTGGTGTCGAAGATGCGGACGTAGTTGGGGTCGGGCAGAATGTCCCGCACGTCATCTCGGACGTTATTCCCGGCTGGGGTCATCGTTTTTGCCATCGGCATCTCTCTCCTCCGTGCGTTCCGTGACGGATGAGCCGCAAGGCCGCACGGCCGGGCAAAAAGAAACGCCCCGGGCGGCCTTTTGGCCCTCCGCCCGGGGCGTTTGGTTCAGGTTTTAGGGTCGCTTCCTTAAGCCTGCACCACGACGCTCCCGGCGAGGGCCTTAATAAGGCCCAGGCTAAGCAGCAGTCCCAGCAGCAGGGTCGGGTAGAGCGACATCGCGATTATCTTAGGCGGGGCGCTTAGGCACAGTCAAGCGGGCGCGCGCGGCCCCTCGGTCCTCAGCGAACTTGCGGTGGCGGCGGATTACCCGACAAATCGCTAGTTGCGCGGGCGGCGCTGGCGGCCGAACGGTTTCTCTGCGGATTCGCGGGCGATTGAGCAGCCACCTCCGGTCCCAGCACCGGCGCGAGCGTCTGCGGGCGTTCGCCCATCAGCAACAGGTACGGTCCCGAGACGACGTACGCCGTCGCCAGCACGAAGAACGTAAACTGCGGCATCGCGAACAGGAACGCCAGCGCGAGCAGCATCACGACCAGCAATTCGACCGGCGCGCGGGCGCGCAGGTTGACGGTCTTGAAGCTGGGGTAGGGCACCCGCGAGATCATCAGGGACGCGAGCGCTATCGTGAGCGGCGCCATCACGGTCACCAGCGCGCGCGGCGACTCGAATTCGAAGTAGCTGTAGGCGAGCACGCTGCCCGCGATCATCGCCGCGGCGCCCGGCACCGGCAGCCCGACGAAGCGGCGCTTGTCGGTGCTGGCGGTCTGCACGTTGAAACGCGCGAGCCTGAGCGCGGCGCAGATCACGAACATCCCGGCGATCACCACGCCCCACGCGCCGAGCAATTTGAGCGACCAGCAATAGGCGATTCCCGCCGGCGCCACGCCGAAGGCGACCACGTCGGAGAGGCTGTCGTACTCGACGCCGAAGTGGCTCGAAGTGCGCGAGAGCCGCGCCACGCGGCCATCGAGCCCGTCGCAGACGAAGGCGATGAGGATCATCACGGCCGCCAGCTCGAAGTGCGAATTGATCGCCGAGACCAGGCCGAAGAAGCCCGAGAGCAGGCCGAGCGACGTGATGGTGGCGGGCGCAAGGAAAACCCCGCGGCGGAGCGGCGCGACCACGCGCCGCTGCTGTTCCTTCAAACGGCCCGATATAAGCCGCATCCGCGCCTGTGCGCTGGGATTCTGTCTTTCCCGTCGGCTCATTGGAGCAACTCTCCGATTATACTCTCTCCGGCACGCACCCGTTCTCCTATGTTAACCACTATCCGGTAGTCCCGCGGGATGAAATGATCGACGCGACTACCGAACATTATAAGTCCAATTCGCTCGCCACAGCGAACCATATCGTGCGGGTGCAGACGGCAAACGATGCGCCGCGCCAGGTAACCTGCGATTTGTGCAATCGCATGTTGGCGGCCCCGTGCGTCGGTCATAACGACGAGATTGCGCTCGTTGTGCTCGCTAGCGTGGTCGCGAAAGGCGGCGTTAAACGCCCCGGGCGTATGGCGTACGCTCGTGACCTCGCCGCCGACGGGAGCGCGGTTGACGTGCACGTTGAGTGGCGACATGAAGACCGACACGCGATGGTAGCGTTCATCGCTGCCGGCGCCGGGCAGCGGCATCTCCGTCACGTCGCTCACCGTGCCGTCGGCGCCCGAGAACACCAGGCGTTCCGAGGCGGTGGCGGGCGAGCGCTCGGGGTCGCGGAAGAAAGCGGCGATTGCGAGGCCGCACACGATCGCCACCGCGCCGGCGCCGTTCCATCCGAGAATCAGCGCCAGCGTGCCCGCGGCGAGCACCACGGAGGCCATCGTGACGCCCTCGGGTGCGATTCCCACTGCGCCGCCCACGCGCCGGGTCAAAGCACCGGCCCGCACATCCATCGCTGTCCGTCCGCTGTCCGTCCGCCGTCCGTCAGATTCCGGGCCGCGTTCAGTTCTTGGCCTTATCGACCAGGCGGTCGCTCGCGAGCCACGGCATGAAGGAGCGCAGCTTGTGTCCGACCTCTTCGAGCGGATGCTTTTCCGCCTCCTTGCGGAGCTCGCGGAAATGCGGCAAACCGGCTCGGTACTCGGCGATCCATTCGTTGGCGAACTTGCCCGACTGGATATCGCCGAGCAGCTCCTTCATCGCCTGGCGCGAGGCCGGTCCGACCACGCGCTTGCCGCGCGTCATGTCGCCGTACTCGGCGGTGTTGCTGATCGAGTAGCGCATGTTGGCGATGCCGCCCTCGTAGATGAGGTCGACGATGAGCTTCACTTCGTGCACGCACTCGAAGTAAGCCATCTCCGGCGCGTAACCGGCCGCGACCAGGGTTTCGTAACCGGCGCGGATCAGCTCGGTCAGCCCGCCGCACAGCACCGATTGTTCGCCGAACAGATCAGTTTCGGTCTCTTCGCGAAAGCTGGTCTCGATAATCGCCGCGCGGCCGCCGCCGATCGCCGATCCGTACGCGAGTCCGATCCGCTTGGTGTCGCCCGAAGGATCCTGCTCGACCGCGAGCAGGCAGGGCACGCCGCGTCCCTTGACGTACTCGGAGCGCACGAGATGGCCGGGGCCCTTGGGCGCGATCATGAAAACGTTGACGCCGGGCGCGGGCTTGATGAACTTGAAATGGATGTTGAAGCCGTGGCCGAAAGCGAGGTACTTGCCCGGCGTGAGATGGGGGGCGACTTCGGCCTCGTAAATCTCCGATCCCATCTCGTCCGGCACGAGCATCATCACGATGTCGGAGCGGCGTGCGGCCTCGGCGGTCTCGAAGACTGCCAGGCCTTGCTTGGCGGCCTTGTCCCACGACGGGCTGCCCTTGCGCAGCCCCACGCATACCTCCATCCCGCTGTCGCGCAGATTGAGCGCATGGGCATGGCCCTGGCTGCCGAAGCCCAGGATGGCGATTTTGTGAGGGCGCAGACAGCTGAGGTCGGCGTCGCGATCGTAATGGACCTGCATGGGGAAGTTCTCCTGAATAAATTCGCGCTTTAGTTGGAAAAGCCGGCCTCGCCGCAGCGAGGAGCCGGAAATGCGGCGGCTAGCCGACCTCGCGGGCGCCGGCGGTGCGATGGCCGCCGCCTTCGAGCTGCACCGCGCGGACCATAGCGATTTTGCCCGAGCGTACGATCTCCTTGATGCCCAGCGGACGGACCAGCGCGATAAACGCCTTTATCTTGTCGGCATCCCCGGTCACTTCCACGGTTACCGCGCGCGGACCGATGTCGATCACGTGGGCGCGAAAGGCGCCGACGATCGAATCGAGTTCGGCCCGCGTGCGCTCGTCCACCGAGACCTTGACCATCACCATTTCGCGATCGATGGTGCTGGTGTCCTTGAAGTCGGTGACCTTGATCACGGAGACCAGCTTGTTGAGCTGCTTGTTGATCTGTTCGAGAACCTGGTCGTCGCCGGTCGCCACCAGCACAATGCGCGAGACGGTGGGATCCAGCGGGTCCTCGTTGACGGTGAGCGACTCGATATTGAAGCCGCGGCTCGAGAACAGGCCGGCGACACGCGCGAGCACGCCGAACTCGTTCTCGACCAGTACGGATATCGTATGACTTGGCATCAGTTGGGGTTTCGGCCCGGAGCGCTGGATGCGCGTCGCGGGCCTAGCGCGCCTCGTCTTCGTGCTGATGGCGATGGAGCAACGCCATGATGCGGTCCTTGGAGGCGAGCTTCAGCTTCTGGATGCGCTTCTTTTCGATTTCTTCTTCGGCGGTGAGGTAGTGCTTGAGGCGTAAAGATTCGAGCTGGCGTTTCAGCTCCGCGTGTTCCTCATACAGCATCCTAAGTTCTTCGTCGCTGGTCACGTACTGATGAATCAATTCTTCTTCCTTCTGCTCCATTGCCCGTCACTCCCGAGGTTAGAGGATCAACCTTGAAAATTGCCTCCGCCGACCTCACGTACAGCGGTTCCAGAGCGAACGCGTTATCCGCTTCTTCCGCCACCATCCGCGCGGCGCCTATCGCCGCCACGGCCCGGCCTCGCAGGCGCAATCCGCTGACTCCCAGGCACGCCGCTCGTCCGCCGCGGCGCACAACCAAAGCACAGGCCTCTTCGGCCTTTGCATCGCCGACCAACAGAACGTCGGTGCCAAGATGGGGAGCCAGATCTTCGAGCGCGACCACGAAGTCATCTGACAACTTTTCTAACCCATTGCCACTTGTCCGGTAAAGGGCAGCATAGACCTCGCCTTTGCGAGCGTCCAGCACCGAACAGATGAGCCCCTGGTCCGGCTTAGCGGGGATTTCGGCGAGCGCCGTCAGAGCTAGCGTGTCGAGACTCGGTATCCCGAGCAGCGCGCATCCGGTCGCAAGCTTGAGACCTTTGGCGTAGCTGAGCCCGATGCGCAGGCCCGTGAACGATCCCGGGCCGATTCCAACCGCGACGGCGCTCAGCTCGCGGGGCGTGAGGCCGGCGCACGTGAGCAGTCCGCCGACCGCCCAAGGCAACTCCGCGCCATGCGAAGCGACCGAGTGCGACGCTTCGGCGAGTACTCTTCCGCCTGCTATCAGCGCCAGATCGGCACGCGGTCCGCCCGTCTCGATTCCCAGCACCGGCCCGGCGCCGGCGCCGGCCGCCAATGCGGCGTCAACTGTGCATAATATGCGAGATGTCATTAACGATGACGAAAGTCATCAGCGCCACCAGCAGCAGCAGCCCGATCTGCATTGCGAATTCGCGATGACGCAGCTGCAGCGGTTTGCCGCGCAAGCCTTCAATGAGGAAAAAGAACAGATGCCCGCCGTCGAGCAGCGGCACGGGCAGCAGGTTGATGATGCCCAGTTCCAGGCTCAGCATCACGGTAAAGCCGGCCACGTCGGCGAAGCCCTGCTTGGCCTCCTTGCCGGCCATCTTGGCGATCATGATCGGTCCGCCCAGCGCCTGGCGCGCCGGCGTCGTGCCGTTGATGATCATCACGATGCCCATCACCAACCGTCCGCTGAGCTGCGCGGTCGATATCACGCTTTCATAGGAGGCCTTGATCGGTCCGTAGCGCTTCGTGCCCTCGTCCCCACGCGGCAGGACCCCGATGATCCAGACCGGGGCTTTGTTGCCGAAGCCAGTGTCTTCCTTTTCGCGGACCGGCTTGACCGTCAGCGACATCTGGCTGGGCGAGGCGTTCGCCAGCGGGCGCACGAAGTCGATCTTGAGCGCGCCGCCATTGCCCGACTTGATCGCGTCGGAAAGGTCGGCCCAGTTCTCGACCTTTTTTCCGTCCACCGCCACAATCTGGTCGCCCTTGCGCAGGCCCGCCGCGTACGCCGGCATCCCCTGCTTGATCTCGCCGAGTATCGGTCTCACGTACGGGACGCCGTACATGAACACGACCGTCATCAGGACGGGCGCGAACAGGATGTTCGCAAGCGGCCCTGCGAGAACGATCTTGATCCGGGTGCCAAGGCCCTGGGTCGGAAAGGCCTGAGCGCGATAGCTCTGCAGCAGTCTCGTCGGACGGCTTTCGGCCAGGGCCTTGATAGCTCCGTCAACCGAACTGCGGGTTTCGATCTCGGCGAGCAGCAATTCCTCGCCTGGCCGCAAATCGCGCCCCAATATTGCCTGGGCCTCGGCCGACGTCGCGGCGCCGCGCGCGGCGGGTGCGAGCCGATGGGCCAGTGCGACAATCGCCTGGGACGGGTCGATGCCCGGAGAAGCCGCATTGCCATGCGCGCGTGCCGCCTCGAGCAGGTCGAGTTGCAGCTCCTTGACGTATCCTTCGAGCGTCTCGGTGGTAGGTTCCTCGGCGACTTCGTCACCGAGCATTTTCACGTAACCGCCAAGCGGCGTCGCGCTGAACGCGTATTCGGTCTCGCCACGGCGGATACCGAAAAGCTTCGGCGGATAGCCGACGGAATATCGGAGCACGCGGACGCCCGATCGCTTGGCCATCAGGAAGTGACCGGTCTCGTGCACGATGATCAGGACGGCGAAAATTATCACCGCGGAGAGAATTGATGTGATCATGGTTTCCGATGGACGCTCGTGGAATTAGGCTGGATGGCCGCAGTCATCGCCCCCAATAATAGGCCAAAGTCACCGCGAAAACTATGCTGCAAGTGCGATCCAGCAGGCCGCCATGTCCTGGAAAAATCCATCCAGAATCCTTGACTCCGGCGCTGCGTTTGAGCGCCGAGCCGGCCAGGTCGCCCAATTGCGCCAGTATGCCGATGACCGCGGAAAATACCACGGTTTGCCCCACGCCCCATCCGGGCACCAGTGGTAGGCGAAGCAGGAGTCCAGCCACCACACATAGTGCTAACCCCCCGATCGCCCCCTCCACGGTCTTTTTCGGGCTCACTCGGGGGGCGAGCCTGGTCCGGCCTATCGATAAGCCGGTGAAGTAGGCTCCCGTATCGCTGGCGATCACGAGCAGAAGAACTAGAACAATCGCCGCGATACCGTCAGGACGATTTCTAAGAAGGGCGAAATACGGAAATAACGCTCCTACATAGAGCGCTCCAAGGAGCGTCAACTCCGTCCCGGGCGCCCTGGCCGCGGCGTCTGCGGTGCCCCGTCCGACGCGTACGATCAGCGCGAGCATCGCGAGAATCACGCCGAGTGGGATGAACCATAGACGCGCGGGCGCCCATCCGAGCAGCGCGGCCGGCCCGCCGCCCGCCAGCATCAGGATGGCGATCGCGCCCGCGCTGTGCGCCCCGGTCATCGCGGCCACTTCGTAGAGTCCGACCACAATCAGCACAGCCACGAAAGCTGCGAACCATGGCGCAGGCGCGAAGAGCACCACCGCGAGCAGGGTGGGCAGCGCCACCAGCGCGGTCCAGACCCTAGTTCGCAGCACGCAGTCGGTGGTTGGCGGAGCCGGCGTCGACCGCGCCGAAGCGGCGCTCGCGGAGCTGATAGGCGGCGAGCGCACGGAGAAACTCGCGCTCGCGGAAGTCGGGCCACAAGGTGTTGGTGAAATACAGTTCCGTATAGGCGAGCTGGTAGAGGAAGAAATTCGATATCCGCAGTTCGCCCGACGTGCGGATGAGCAGATCGGGGTCGGGCAGATCGGCGCTTGCGAGCCGGCTTGCGACGGCCTGCTCGTCGACTTCCTCGGGGCGCAGCCGTCCCGCCGCGACCTCCTCGGCGATTCGGCGGGCGGCAGCGGTTACGTCCTGGCGCCCGCCATAGGAAAGCGCGAGCGCGACCGTCATCGAACGGTTTGCGGCGGTCGCGGCGATCATCGAGTCGAGCGCGCGCCTGACCGGCGTCGGCAGCCGCTCGAGGTTGCCGAGCGCCACCACCTTGATGTCGCGTTTCATCAGGCGCTTGGTCTCGGTGCGGAGATAGCGATGGAACAGCTCCATCAAAAATCGCACCTCGGTGCCGGGCCGCTGCCAGTTCTCGTTGGAGAACACGAAAAGCGTGAGGCAGCGGATGCCGATCTCGCGCGCCGCCTCGACCACGGCGCGCACCGAGTCCTTGCCGCGGCGATGGCCCTCGGAACGCGAGAGCCCGTGCTGGCGAGCCCATCTGCCGTTGCCGTCCATCACGATCGCGACGTGACGCGGCAGCCGCTCGCGTTCCAGCGAAAGGTTCGGAAATTCGTCCAGTGGGAGTGAAGAAGCCACGAACCGGATAAGCCGCGCCGCCGCCTCCCGCCTTGCGCGGGACGCCGTCGGGACGATTCAGACCTCCATTATCTCCGCTTCCTTGGCCGCAAGGATCTTGTCGATCTTCTCGGTGTGCTCGGTGGTATGCTGCTGCACTTTGGCCTCGCCCGCGCGCAACGTGTCGTCATCGAGCTTCTTGTCCTTGTGCATCTTCTTGAGCTTGTCGTTGGCGTCGCGGCGATGATTGCGGACCGAGACCCGGAATTCCTCCGCCGTCTTGTGGACGTGGCGGACCAGTTCCTTGCGCCGCTGCTCGGTCAGTTCGGGAATCGGCACGCGGATAATCTTGCCGTCATTGATCGGGGTCAGGCCGAGGTCGGAGGCCTGGATGGACTTTTCGATTTCGTGCAGCGATCCCTTGTCGTAAGGCGTGATCACCAGGAGGCGCGGCTCGGGAGCGGCAAGCCCTGCAAGTTGGCGCAGCGGAGTGCGGGCGCCATAGTAATTGACGTGCAAGCCCTCGAGCAGCGCGGTCGACGCGCGACCGGTGCGCACGCGGGCAAGTTCATGGCGGAAGGCGACGACGGCTTCTTCCATCTCGAGCCGCGCCATCTCGATCACGTCGTCAGGCTTTTCCTCAGCAGCCACTTTCTACCCAGGTCCCGATCGGCTCTCCCATCACGGCCCTTCTTATATTACCCGTCTCGCGCAAATTGAAAACGATGATCGGCAGGTTGTTGTCTTTGCACATCGAGATCGCGGTGAGGTCCATCACCCGCAGGTTCCGTTCGAGCACCTCGAGGTAGGTCAGGCGGTCAAAACGCTTGGCTCCAGGTTCGCGCAGCGGATCGCGGTCGTATACGCCGTCGACGTGATGGCTCGCCTTGAGGATGACCTCGGCGCCGATTTCCAGCGCGCGCAGGCTCGCCGCCGTATCCGTGGTGAAGTAGGGGTTGCCGGTGCCGGCGGCGAAGATCACCACCCGGCCCTTTTCGAGGTGGCGCACGGCCCGCCGGCGGATGTACGGTTCGCACACCGCCTGCATCGCGATTGCCGACAGCACCCGGGTCGTCACGCCCGCCCGCTCCAGCGCGTCCTGGAAGGCGAGGGCGTTGATCACGGTGCCGAGCATGCCCATTTGGTCGGCGCTCGAGCGGTCCATCCCGCGGGCCTCGTATTCGCTGCCGCGCAGGATGTTGCCCGCTCCGATGACCATCGAGAGTTGGACGCCGAGCTCGGAAACTTCCTTGATTTCACGGGCGAATGCGGCGAGCGTGTCGAGGTCGATGCCGGCGCCGTGCGCGGGCGCAAGCGCCTGCCCGGAGAGCTTGAGCATCACGCGCCGGAAGCGGGGCTTGCTCGCCGCGCCGCTTGCCGCCTCGCTCATCGCTCCGATTGCCTCCCTGGGATACGGATCGTCAGGCGCTCGCGGCGGCGTTGCCGTCGCGCAATTCACCGAGTTGAAAACGGACGAAGCGGCGAATTTCGATCTTTTCGCCCATCTTAGCCACGTATTCGCCCAGAAGTTCTCCGATCGTGCGATTGGGGTCGCGTACCCAGGCCTGCTCGTTGAGGCAGATGTCGCGGTAGAATTTTTCCAGCTTGCCGTCGACGATTTTCTTGACCACCGCCTCGGGCTTGTCCGCGGATTGGGCGGCGTAAATTTGCCGCTCCTGCTCGATAACGTCGGCGGGGACTTCCTCGCGGCTGACGTAACGCGGGTTGGCTGCCGCCACCTGCATCCCGATCTCCTTTACCAGCTGCTGGAATTCCGGCGTCTTAGCCACGAAGTCGCTCTCGCAGTTGACCTCGACCAGCACGCCGAGCTTGCCGCCGGCGTGGATGTAAGCCCCGATCGAGCCCTCCGAGGCGAGTCGCCCGGCGCGCTTAGCGGCCTGCGCGATGCCGCGCTCGCGCAGCCACACGATGGCCTTTTCCAGGTCGCCGCTGGCCTCGGCCAGCGCCTTCTTGCAATCCATTACGCCGGCGCCGGTTTTTTCGCGCAGGTCCCTGACGATATTTGCGTTGATGTCCATGCTCTGGGTTTCTTATTCCGCTTCGAGAAAGCTTCGGGTCCGCCGGTCCGCTCCGAGCGGCGCTTGCCCGCGGTCCGCAAAAAAATGCCTAGACACTCTGGCTCGGCGGCTCGGGATTCTCGCTCTCCTCGGCGCTCGCTCCCAGGTCCTGGTCGCCCTTCTGACGTTCCTCGGCGATCCGTTTGCCCTCCAGCACCGCGTCGGCGATGGCCGCGCTGAAGAGCTTGATCGCGCGGATCGCGTCGTCGTTGCCCGGGATGCGGTAAGCGATGAGGTCGGGATCGCAGTTGGTGTCGACCACGGCGACCACCGGGATGCCGAGCCGCTTGGCCTCGGCCACCGCGATGTCTTCCTTCTTGGTGTCGATCACCCACAGCGCGTCGGGCAGCTTGCGCATGTTCTTGATTCCGGCAAGCGTCGCCATCAGCTTTCCGTGCTCGTGCGCGTTCTCGCTCATCTCCTTCTTGGTGAGCGCCTGGATCATCTCGGGGTCGGCCATTATCTCTTCGAGCTTTTTGAGCCGCTCGATCGACTGCCGGATAGTCTGGAAGTTGGTCAGCATCCCGCCGAGCCACCGGTTGTGCACGTAATACATGCCGCAGCGCTCGGCCTCTTCGCGCACGATGTCCTGGGCCTGCTTCTTGGTGCCGACGAACAGGACGGTGCCGCCCTGGGCGGCGAGGTCGCGCACGAAGTCAAAGGCGTCGCGGAACATGCGGACGGTCTGCTGGAGGTCGATGATGTAGATGCCGTTGCGGGCGCCGAAGATGTACGGCTTCATCTTCGGGTTCCAGCGGCTGGTCTGGTGGCCGAAGTGGACTCCGGCTTCCAGAAGCTGTTTCATGCTGATTTCGGTCATAAGTCCTCTGTTAATGCCTGCCCCCTCCGGCGGCCTTGCGAGCGACACCATTAATTATCAAGCCGCGCGGGCAGTTCCTAGCGCGCAGGCCCCTTCTAGCCGTTCATCGATTCGAGGAATTCTTCGTTGGTTTTCGACCCCTGCATCTTGTCCAGCAGGAACTCCATCGATTCGACCGCGTTAAGCTGCGACAGCAGTTTGCGCAGGATCCACACCCGGTTGAGCGTGCTCCGCGGCAGCAGCAGTTCTTCCTTGCGGGTCGAGGAGCGCTGAATATCGATGGTCGGGAAGATGCGCTTTTCGAGCAGCCGGCGGTCAAGGCCGATCTGCTGGTTGCCGGTGCCCTTGAACTCCTCGAAGATGACCTCGTCCATCCGGCTGCCCGTGTCGACCAGCGCGGTCGCGATGATGGTCAGCGAGCCGCCATCCTCGGTATTGCGCGCCGCGCCGAAGAACTTCTTGGGCTTGTGCAGCGCGTTGGAATCCACGCCGCCCGAAAGGATCTTGCCCGAGGGCGGCACCACGGTGTTGTAGGCCCGGGCGAGACGCGTGATCGAGTCGAGCAGGATCACTACGTCGCGCCCGTGTTCCACCAGACGGCGCGCCTTCTCGATTACCATCTCGGCCACCTGCACGTGGCGGGTGGCGGGCTCGTCGAAAGTCGAGCTCACGACCTCGCCCTGCACCGAGCGCAGCATGTCGGTGACTTCCTCGGGGCGTTCGTCAACCAACAGCACGATCAGGACGATCTCCGGATGGTTGTGCGCGATCGCCTTGGCGATCGCCTGCAGCATCATGGTCTTGCCGGTGAACGGGGCCGCCACGATAAGTCCGCGCTGGCCCTTGCCGATCGGCGCGATCAAATCGATGATGCGGGTGGTGTAGTCCTCGTGATCGTACTCGAGCTTGATCCGCTCCTGCGGGTAGAGCGGCGTCAGGTTGTCGAACAGGATCTTGTCGCGGGCTTTCTCGGGTTCCTCGTAGTTGATCGATTCGACCTTGAGCAGCGCGAAATAACGCTCGCCTTCCTTGGGCGGGCGAATCAGGCCCGAGACGATATCGCCGGTGCGCAGATTGAACTTCCGGATCTGGCTCGGCGAGATGTAGATGTCGTCCGGGCCGGGCAGATAGTTGTAGTCGGGGGCACGCAGGAAGCCGAAGCCGTCGGGCAGAATTTCGAGTACGCCTTCGCCGAGGATCGAGCCGTTGCGCGAGGCCTGCGCCTGCAGGATGGAAAAGATCATCTCCTGCTTGCGCATGTTGGTCGCGCCGTCGATGTTGAATTCGCGCGCGATCTGCGCGAGCTCGGTGATCTTGGCGGCCTTGAGCACCTTGAGATTGAGGGCGCCGCCGTCGCTGATGATTCCGCCAAGGTGGCGCTCGGAGGCGCTGAGCGCCTGCGCACTGCTCACGCGATAGCCGCCGGCATTCCCGCCGGCCGATGCGCCGGCGGCGGCGTCGTCGTGGCTCACCTCTTCGTGGTCAAGCGCCGCGCCGTTAACTTCGCCGGGTCCGGCGGACGGCTGCGCGTGGCGCGTATGCATTGCGCTCCGGCCTTCGTCGCTCTGGCCCTGGCCTTGACCCTCGCCCCTGGCCCCCCTGCCCTTGCCCATATGCCTTGTCCGCAAATTACCTGACTCCAATCTGGCTACGAGTATCTAAATTAAGCGACAAAATCTGATGTTGCGATCCCCTTGAAGCGGCCCCTCAGCCGTTCGCGAGACCGCTACGATGCTTACGACCCCGAACGGAATACGAACCCGGTTCTTCCCAAGCCGGTCAAATGGATTGAGGCATTCGGTCGCGGTCGGGAAGCGACGCCCAATCTTCGGCGGGGCACTTGGCGGCTGCGGGCGATCCGGTAGTCCGACCTGCCCTCGATACAGTGCGCAGGTCCTTGGAACGAAGGTATCTGAGCCCCTTTGGGCTGTCAACGGGCTTTATGTTGATGCGCGCCGTTGATGCGGCGCTAAGGCCGAACGCGGCGCGGATTCGACAATATCGATCCAGCGTGCGAGCACGGGCCCGTCCGCCGCCACGCCGCGCGCGGCCAGAAAGACGGAAAAATCGCACGGCAACGGAGCGACGAATTCCAGCGCCGCGGCGGTGCGCGGATGGGCGATCTTGAGCGCCGTCGCGTGCAGGGCCTGGCGCTCGAATTCGTGCGCCGGCTGACAAGATGCCGCGTCTCTGGATTCTTTGAGCTGGGATTTTTTGGGTTGGGATTCCCTGGCAGGGCGGCCGCCGTAAAGCGGATCGCCGAGACAGGGATGACCTATGGACGCGAGATGTACGCGAATCTGATGCGTGCGGCCGGTGAGCGGCCGTACCCCCACGAGGGTTGCGCCGCCGCCTACGTCCGGCATCTGCGCGAGCACGCAGACGTAGCTCAAGGCCTCGCGGCCGTGGCGCGAATTCACCGACATGCGCTTGCGTTCGACCGGATGGCGTCCGACCGGGCGCGCGATCGAAAGGCGCTCGCGCGCGATCGCTCCGCGCACGACCGCGAGATAGATCTTGCCGACCGTGCGGTCCTTGAACTGGCGCGCCAGTTCCATCCGCGCAAACGGCGTCCGCGCGACCACCATCACGCCCGACGTGTCCTTGTCGAGCCGATGCACGATTCCCGGACGCATCACGCCGTCCGCCTCGCCCATCGCCGCCATCTCGGGAAAGCGCGCGAGCAACGCGTCGACCAGCGTGCCGCCCGGATGGCCGGGGGCGGGATGAACGGTCATCCCCGCCGGCTTGTTGACCACCACGATCTCGTCGTCGGCGTATATCACGTCGATCGCCGGCGCGCCGGCCTCGCGAGCCGTTGGCGCCGGCGCGATTGCCGTGGGGCTTTCGATTTCTATTCTGTCGCCGAGATGGACGGCGTCGGCGGCGCGCGCGGGGACGCCGTTCAGCCGCACCAGGCCGGCCTTGATCATGCGCGCGGCCTGCGCGCGCGAAAATTCCGCGCCGAGTTCGCCGGCGACGAAGACGTCGAGCCGCATCCGTCCGGGCGCCGAATCAACCGTAAGCAGGCGCGCAGTCACCGCGCAATTATAGCAGCCCCGCCGCGGCGATGGCGGCCCCTGAGCTCTGCGCGCGGTCCCGGAGTCCTGGAACGCGGTCTTGGAGTCCTGATTTTCTAGAGCGCGATCCTGGTGAGTCCTAGAGTCGATAGGGCGCGGGATGGGTTTTCTCGTAGGCGGCGATCTCTTTTTCGTGGGCGAGCGTCAGCCCCACGTCGTCGAGCCCCTCGATAAAGCATTTCTTGGGGAACGGATCGATCTCGAAATGCGCCGACCATCCGAACTTGTCGGAGACCGTCTGCGCCGGAAGATCGATAGTCAGCTCGTAGCCTTCGTGATGCTTGATTGCGACGAAGATCGCGTCGACCTCTTCGGGCTTCAGGATTATCGGCAGGAAGCCGTTCTTGAGCGCGTTGTTGCGGAAGATGTCGGCGAACGAAGTCGCGATCGCCGCCTTGAATCCGAAGTCGGCGAGCGCCCATACCGCGTGCTCGCGCGAGCTGCCGCATCCGAAATTGGCCCGCGCGACCAGGATCGTCGCGCCTTTGAAGCGCGGCTGGTCGAGCACGTAGCCCTTGTCGGGCTGATCGCGCCAGTCGAAGAAGAGACCCTTGCCGAGGCCGCTGCGCACCACGGCTTTTAAGAACTGCTTGGGAATTACCTGGTCAGTGTCGACGTTGGACCGGTCCATCGGAGCGACCAGTCCGGTGAAATTCCTGAACGGTTGCATCTCGCTCTCATCCTGGATGGAAGACTGCCGGCGCGGCGCGAAAACGCACCCGATGCCGGAGCCGATTCAATAGCACAAATCGGCGTTCGCCCAAATCCACAGGCCGCTCGATCCGGCCCGCGTGCATGAGCCATAGCCCACGCGCGCGCGACCAGCTCATCGAGCGGCCGTTCGATCGCTTACCCTTGCGGCGCAGCGCGCGCCGCAAGAGCGAAATGCTCTCCGCGGGCCAGCGCGCCGGTTTGTCAGGCTTCCGCGGCCTTGCCGTTCTGAGCGCCGGTCCCGTTGGCGCTCGCGGTGCCGTTCGCGCTGAACGCGCGCGACAGCTCGACGAAGCGGCGCTGGAGCGCCTTGGCCGGCTCGAAGGCCTTGATCAGATGCTGCAGCTGATCCTGGAACGCGGTCGCCGGTTCCATCGCCTCGGCCAGTTGCACCAACTGTTCGTGAAAGGCCGCTGCCACGCGCTCGAGCTGGCTCTGGAAGGCGCGCATCGGCTCGAAGCGGTTGGCCAGGTTCTCGAGATGGCCCTGGAAGCCCTTGATCGGCTCGAATGCCGCCGCCACGTCAGCCAGTTCATCCTGGAACGTCCGGATCGGGTCGAAGACGTTGGCCAACTGCGCCAACTGGCCCATCGGCTCCAGCACCTTTGCCAGCCGCGCGAGCGTATCCTCGGCCGACTTCATCGGGTCGAAGACCTTGGCTACTGCCTGATCGGGTTGAAGAGAAATGAATGAATCGTCCAACTCCCTGCCTCCTCCTAGTTGCAAAGCAAACTCCCAGCGTCCAGCGGACCTTGAACCCAACAGGCGCACCCTGTTCGGCGCCCAGCGCCGCGAACTCCCGAGAGCCTGGATCTCGCTTTCCAATCAGGCAGTCGCGCTTTCATCAACACCTCGCCATCGGCCCGGTGCGCCGATTTGCGGGCGCCATGCGGCTTGAATGGTTAAAGCTGATGTAAGCGGTTTCAACTTCGTGTCGATTGGAAAAGCATGATAAAGACTCGTCCCGTAAGTAACGCACTCGCATTGTCGGGGCAAGAATTTTCCAAAACACGTATCCACTGAAAGTCTTCGATCGCTGTGCGTAACGTTCCCGCGCGAGCGTGCTTGTGAGAGCGAGGCGCGGGGTTTAGACTCCGCTTCGTGGCGCCGACGCATCGACAATGGCCGCAGCTCGTTCCCGATCCCAAGGCCGTTAGCGAGAGCTTGAGCGGCGCCGCGCCGCAAAGCGCCAATTCCGCCGCCGGTTGCGAAACGAGTCCCCGCGCAACCGTCGAGAGCGGCACCGACGCGACGATCGGCCGCTTCCGCGACGCGGTCGAGAGCATCACCGAGATTCAGGTGGAGAGCATTGTCGACGAGAGCATCGTCGATAAGAGCACTGTCGAGACGATCGCGGAAACCTCGCCGCCGCAGGCGGAGCGACCGCCCGGATTGAGCGCCGATTCGAGTTTGACGGCCGAATCGAGCGCCCGATCCTCAGCGCCGCCCAGGCGGGTGGTCGCCGAAGAATTTGTCCTCGTTGACGCGCGCGGCGAGCGTCGCGCCACGCTCGCGCTCGAAGACGGCGCACCGGCGCTCGCGCTCAGCGACGCGAACGGCGGCGTGCGCGCCGCGATCCGCTTGAGCATCGACGGCGCGCCGTCGGTCGTGCTCTACGACACAAGCGGCAGGCGGCGCCTCGAGGTCGCGCTCAGGCCCGACGGCGCGGCCGGCCTCGGTTTGTACGACGAAGGAGGCGAGGGGCGCGCGGAAGTGGTGGTTTCGGGCAGCGGCGCGCCGTCGGTTTCGCTGTACGGGCCCAATGGCAAACGGCTGGCCAGGATGCCGGCCGCCCGCGAGCGCTAGGTTCCTGTTCCCGGCTTCTTCCGGAGGCTTGGGCGGGCACGAATCGCGGATCGCGTGCGCGCGCGGCTACTGGCGCGCCGGCCACTCGCGCACGTCGACGAAGTGTCCGTTCACCGCTGCTGCCGCGGCCATCGCGGGACTCACCAGATGCGTGCGTCCACCCTTGCCCTGGCGGCCTTCGAAATTGCGGTTCGAGGTGCTCGCGCAGCGCTCGCCGGGTTTCAGGATGTCGGGGTTCATCCCCAGGCACATGCTGCATCCGGATTCGCGCCACTCGAAGCCCGCGTCGAGGAAGACCCGATCGAGCCCGAGCTTTTCGGCCTCGGCCTTGACCTGCTGCGATCCCGGAACCACCATCGCCTGCACGCCCTTGGCGACCTTGCGTCCGCGCACGATGTCGGCAGCGGCGCGCAGATCGCTGATTCGCGAGTTGGTGCAGGATCCGATAAAAACGCGGTCGACGCGGATGTCCTGGATCGGCATGCCCGGCGCGAGCCCCATGTAGTCGAGCGCGCGCTCGACCGCCTGCCGCTCCGCCGCGCTCTTGAGGCTTGCCGGATCCGGCACCTTGCCGGTGACCTCGACCACCATCCCGGGATTCGTTCCCCACGTCACCTGGGGCGCGAACGATGCGGCGTCGAACGCGATGCTCTTGTCGAAGCGCGCGCCGTCGTCGGTGCGAAACCTGAGCCATCGCTCGGCCGCCCGATCGAACTCCGCGCCCGTCGGCACGAAACGCCGCCCGCGCAGGTATTCGACGGTCTTGGCGTCCGCCGCGATCATCCCGGCGCGCGCGCCCGCCTCGATCGACATGTTGCTCACCGTCATCCGCTCTTCCATCGAGAGCGCTTCGATCGCTTCGCCGCGGTACTCGATGACGTGGCCGGTGCCGCCGTCGGTGGTGATGCGTCCGATGATGCCGAGGATCAGATCCTTGGCGGTGACGCCGGGCTTAAGCCGTCCGTCGACGCGAATCTCGAGCGTCTTCGGCTTGGCCTGCCACAGGCATTGCGTCGCGAGCACGTGCTCGACCTCGCTCGTGCCGACGCCGAAGGCGAGCGAGCCCAACGCGCCGTGGGTTGCGGTATGGCTGTCGCCGCATACGATCGTCATCCCGGGCTGCGTAAGGCCGAGCTCGGGCCCGATGACGTGGACGATGCCCTGTTCGGGCGCGCCGAGGTCGAACAGGCGCACGCCGAACTCCTGGCAGTTGCGGCGCATCATTTCGATCTGCGCCTTCGAATCGAGGTCGGCGATCGGCTTGGTGCGATCGGTGGTCGGAACGTTGTGGTCCTGGGTGCCGAAGGTGCGGTCGAGCGCGCGCACCTTGCGCCCGCTGTTGCGGAGCGCTTCGAAGGCCTGCGGCGAAGTGACCTCGTGCACCAGATGCAGATCGATATAGAGCAGCGCGGGTTCGCCCAGTTGCTCGCGGACCACGTGAGTCTGCCAGATTTTTTCGAAAAGCGTCTCAGCCGCCATGACGGGAACCAGCCTCTTCTCGGGATAAATGCTGAGCCTAGCATTATGATGCTGAGCCGCGCGCCGTCAAATACCGGCGGCGAATGGCGATTACCGCGCGCTCGCAGTGAGGACTCAAGCTCCTGAACAGGCCACGGCACACTTGATGCTCCTCTGCCGCGGCGAATGATGTCTTCGCGAAGGAGCTGATCATGCAACCGCACAAACTTACGAACTTTGTCGTACTTCTCAGTGCGATGATGCTGGCAGGTGTCGCCAGCATCGGACTTGGCCTTTCCCTGCGCTTCAGCATGGTTACTGGAACCCTGCTGGTCATGTGTTCCGTGGTAGGGACCGGTCTGGCGGGAGCGCTGATCCTTTACCGGTACGGGATGGTTGCCTCAAGCACGGGACAGGCGGTGCCCCATCAAGAAACGCACTGATTCGTGAGTGAGACATCGGATATCTCCCGAATTCGGACATCCTGGCTAAAAAAATGCCGTGGACGCCGCGATCAAGACTCCGATGATCGGCGGCTCAACGCTCGAGCCGCTGTTTCTGTCGTGCTTGGCTTGCGATTGTTGCCGCGAACTGAAGCCGGACGTGTCGGTGCGGTCCGGACTCCATCCGGTTGACGACAGCCATCGGAGGACCGAACATGAATTCCGGGGTGTGCTGTGCGACGGATGTCTTGCCAGTTCGCGCGCGAGCGGATCCAAGGAGCGTTGCTGGCTGCTCCGGCAGCTGACGCGGCCCGGGCTTCGCGCCGTGCGCCGCAAATAGCCGTCAGCGGTTCAGCCGCAGGACCTACGTTAGCAGGACCTACTTTATCCGGCGTGTGGGCGCGGCGCGTTCCGCATGGGCGAGTCCGCGCGTGACCGCTTCTTCGCCGAAGCGCTCGGCAACCTGGTCGAGCGCGCGGTTCAGCCGATCGCGGCGCGCGTCGTGCGCCGGCGCCGCGCCGAACAGGGCGAGTTGTGCGGTCTCGGCGTCGCGCACCAGGTTGTGCACCTGGACGCCGGCGAGCCTCACCCGCTCGCGTTCGCTCACGCGCGCAAGCATCGCGCGCGCGACGCGCGAGATTTCGGCGCCGTCGTCGGTTGGCGCCTCCAGGGACTGGCTGCGCGTGAGGATCGGGTAGCGGCCCTGCCCAAGTGGCCGCGCGAGTTTGAGCTTGAGCGTCACGGTGCGCGCGCGGACCCGGTCGGCGCGAAGCCGCCGCCCGAGCGCATCGGCGTGCGCGATAAGCACGCGCGCGAGGTCTATCGACTCGAGCGCGAGGTCGTGCTCGAACGTGCTTTCTTCGCCGTAGGATTTGCGTTCGCCGTTGCCGACGACCGCACGCGGATCGTGTCCGAGCGCGAGTTCGTGCAGATGCGGCCCCATTGCGCCGAACATCGCGCGCAGCTTCGCGGCGTCGGCGCGCGCGAGATCGCCCACCGTGGCGATTCCCACCTGATTCATCCGCGTGAGCGTCATTCTTCCGACGCCCCACAGCCGCTCGACCGGCAGCGGACTTAGAAAATCGACGAGGCCCTCCGGCCCGACTATCTGGAGACCGTCAGGCTTGGAAAGATCGCTCAGAATTTTTGCCGCCATTTTGGTCGGCGCGATTCCGACCGACACCACGAGGCCGGTCGCCTCGCGCACGCGGCGCTTGAGCGCGTCCCCGGCCTCGGTCGGCGAGGCGAACAGGCGATGCGTCCCGGTGAGATCGAGAAAGGCTTCGTCGAGCGAGAGCGGTTCGACGATCGGGCTGAACTCGTCGAAAACGGCGCGCACCGCGCGCGAGATTTCCGCGTAACGCGCCATCCGTCCGGGCACGAAGACGCCGTTAGGGCATAGCCGATGCGCTTCGTGCGCGGGCATCGCCGAGCGCACTCCGAAGCGGCGCGCTTCGTACGAAGCCGAGGTCACGACGCCGCGCCGGCTGCGCGCGCCGACGATCACCGGCAGGCCGCGCAGCGCGGGATTGTCCAGTTGCTCGACCGACGCGTAAAACGCGTCCATGTCGGCGTGCGCGATTACGCGCGGCCACGATGCCGCGCCACCGGGAGTCATCCTGATGCTCGCGCCGGCGCTCGCGCCCGCCCGAGCTCCGAAAAAACCGTCTGTGCCGCGCGCTCGCCGCTTAGCACGCAGTCGGGAATTCCGACGCCGCGCAGCGCCGCGCCCGCAAGCTCGAGTCCGGGCAAGGCGGCCGCCGCGCGCTCGATTTCCGCCACGCGTCCATGATGCCCCACCGCATACTGCGGCATCGAATCGGGCCATCGGCAGACGTGCGACCACAGCGGCGCCACCTCGGCGCCGAGCAGCGCACGAAACTCCTCGCGCACGACTGCGACCATCGCGGCGTCGTCGAGCGCCATCAGTTCGCTTTGCATCGCGCCGCCGACGAACCCGCGCACCAGGATCGTCCCGGCCGGCGCGCGGCCCTCGTACTTGAGGCTGGTGAAACTGCAGGCGATGATTCTGCGATGCTCGAGTGCGGGGACGACGAAGCCGAAGCCGCGCGGCGCGCGCGGAAGGTCGCCTTCGCGATACGCCAGGTTGACCACCGCCGCCGACGCGTAGCCGATCGCCGCGAGCGCGCGCGCAAGCGGGGATGCGCACGTTTCGAAGAGCGGCGCGGCGCGATAGGCCGGCAGTGCGCAAATCACCGCGTCAGCCTCCAGCGCGGCTCCGTCGGCCATCGCCACGCGCCATCGCGTCCCGCGCCCGTCTGCGCCGCCTGCTATCCGCTCGAGCGCGACGACTTCGACCCCGCGCCGCACGCGCTCGCCCAGCCTTTGCGCGAGCGCCTCGACCAGGGTGCCGACTCCGCCGCGAAGGCTCGCGAACAGGCTCCATCGCGCCCCGCTGGTGCCGCCGGGCGCGGCGCTCTGCTTGCGCGCCGCCGCCCGCAATCCGCGGATCAAGCTGCCGTAGCGCGCTTCCATTTCGGCAAAGCGCGGCAGCGTCGCCTTAAGGCTGAGCCTGGCCGGGTCGGCGGTGTAGATTCCGCCGGCCAGCGGCTGCGCGATTCTGTCGAGCACCTCGCGGCCGAGGCGGCGCGTAACGAATGACGCGAGGCTTTCGTCGCGATCGCCGCGGCGGCGCGGAATCACCGGTTCGATCATCACCCGCAGCTTGCCGAGCGGAGAGAGCAGCGGACTTTTAAGCATCGGCAGCATCCGCGCCGGCGCGAGCAGCGAGAAGCCTTCGGGAATTTCAACCAGCTCGCCGCGGCGCACGACGTAGGTTCGGCGGAACTCGGCGCACGTCGCGATCAGGTCGTCTTCGAGGCCGACGCGGCGCGCGAGGTCCAGCGCCCAGGGCTTTTCGGTAAGGAACGAGTCGGCGCCCGCCTCGGCGATGAAGTCCCGCTCGCGGATCGTATAGAGCGGGCCGCCAAGGCGCGCGCTGCGCTCGAGCAGCGTGACCTCGAGCGGCGCTTCATGCCGGGCCGACAATTCCAGCAGTCGAAATGCGGCGCTGAGCCCGCCGATTCCGCCGCCGAGAATCGCGATTCGCGGTGCGCCGCCCTGAGCCATCCCGCCCTGCCGCTCCCGCCGGGTCAGGCGAGCATGCGCTCGCGAATCAGCGCGGCGATCATCTCGATGAACTGCGGATGCTCGCCGACGGTCGCCGCTCGCACCATCGTCACGCCCGCTTCGCGCGCCACGCGCGCCGCCTCGACGTCGAGGTCGTACAGCACTTCGACGTGATCGCAGATGAAGCCGACCGGCGCGATCACCGCCGCCCGGCCCTCGATTCCGCAGAGCACATCGCATACGTCGGGCTCGAGCCACGGATCGCGCGGATTGCCGCTCCGGCTTTGAAAGGCGAGCCTCCATTCGCGCCGGTCGAGGCGCCGCGCGATCAACTCCGCGGATTCGCGCAGCTGCTCGACGTATGGGCTCGCCGACGCCATCGCGGCCGGGATGCTGTGCGCGGTGAAGATGAGAATCGCGCGCGCGCGCGCGGCGGGCTCGAGGCGCGCGAGCGCGTCGGCGACACGGTCGGCCGCTGCCTCGATGAAAAGCGGGTGCGCGTGCCATTCGCGGAGGTAGTCGATCGCCGGCGCCGCTGGGCCGACACGTGCGCGCGCGTCCTCGACGTTTCGCAGGTAGCGGTCCCAGCTGGCTTCGCAGCGATGGGCCGCGAGCACGAATCCGAGCGCGCGCCGCACCGCGGCGCGGCCAAGCTCGGCGAGAGCGTCGTCGAGCCACGGCGACGTATTGCGCATCCCGAGCATGACCGGAATCTCCACCCCCCCGCGCGCGAGCCGCTCGCGCAGCGCTGCCGCCTGGCGCCCGGTTATTTCGTTGAACGGCGAACGCCCGCCAATCGCTTCGTAATGATGTACGACTTCCTCGTAACGCTCGCGTGGAATCGGCCGTCCCGCGGTCACGCGGTCGAGGAACGGGCGAATCTCGGCGAGACTGGCTGGTCCGCCGAAACCTATCATCAGCACTGCGCCGTATCGGTCCTGAGCGTTCACTTGCGGCTCATCTCGTGCACCGCGTCGACCAGCGCGCGCACGTGGTCGACCGGCGTCTCGGGTAGGATACCGTGGCCTAGATTGAAGATATGGCCGGGGCGTCCGGCCGCGCGATCGAGGATCGCCCGCACGCGCCGGCGAATCTCGGGGATGTCCGCGAAGAGTGCGACCGGGTCGAGATTGCCTTGCACGCCAACGTCGTAACCAAGGCGCGCCCACGCCTCGCCCAGATCGACGCGCCAATCGAGTCCGATAACGTCGCCGCCCGCATCGCGCATCAGCTCCAGCAGATTTCCGGTTCCGGTGCCGAAGTGAATCACCGGTACGCCCGGGCGCAGCGCCGAGATCACGGCCGCGGTGTGCGGTAGGACAAAATGGCGATAGTCGTCGGGTCCGAGCGTGCCGACCCAACTGTCGAATAGCTGCACCATCTCGGCGCCCGCCGCTATCTGCATGTTGAGATAATCCACGGTGGCGAGCGCCAGCATTCCCATCAGGCGATCCCACGTCGCGGGCTCGGTGTACATCATGGTCTTGGTCGCCTGGTACTGGCGCGAGCCGCCGCCCTCGATGAGATAGGACGCAAGCGTGAAGGGCGCGCCGGCGAATCCGATGAGCGGTGCGCGATCGCCGAGCGCGCGGCGCGTCATCCGGATCGCCTCGCCGACAAAAGCCAGTTCGCCGGCGGCGTCGATCGGCGCGATCCGATCGAGATCGGCAACCGAGCGCACCGGCCGCTGGATCGTTGGGCCGCCATCTTTTTCGTACTGCAGCCCGACGCCCATCGGAATTAGCGGCAGCAGGATGTCGGCGAAGATGATCGCGGCGTCGACGCCCAGGCGTTCGACCGCGGTGACCGTGACCTCGGCGGCGATCTCCGGCCGCCGGCACATCTCGAGAAAATCGTGCTGCGCGCGTACGCGGCGATATTCCGGCATGTACCGCCCCGCCTGGCGCATCAGCCACACGGGAGTATAGGGCGCGGGCTTGCGCCTGCACGCGAGCATCATCGGATGGCCGTCGAGCGGCGGCGCTGATGCGGCTCGGGCTTCGGCTCGAGGCGTCATCTGCAGATCATGCTCGCGCAGATCTTTCTCGTGTAAAACATTCGCGTTCGCGAATTACTTGGGACGCATTGTGTCACGCGCTTATCTTGGCGCGCCGCGAGCGGCCAAGTCCACGGGGCCGCGGACCGGCGTTGGCTTTCTTCGCTTCCGTCCCGTTGCTATAGGGTTCGCGGGGGACCGCGGCCTGCAAGCGCGCCGCAAGTGCGCGCGCTCAAGGGCGACAAATTCATCAGGGGTCAGAGAATGAAACAGGGAATGTGCCTTGTCTTTGCGGCAGGGTTGTTAGCCGCTGCCGCCGCCGCGCTGATGCCGGCCGCATCGTCGCGTGGCGACACGACGCCGGCTTCGGCACCGGCCGGAGCTTCAGCAAAGCCGGCCGCTCCCACGATTGCGCTCTACGCGGGCCTCGGCCCGGTGCATCATCCGGTCACCACCGCGTCTCCGCTTGCGCAGAAGTACTTCGACCAGGGCCTCGCCTTCACCTACGGGTTCAACCATGACGAGGCGGAACGCTCGTTCGAGCAGGCGGCGCAGCTCGATCCGCAGATGGCGATGGCATATTGGGGAGTCGCGCTTGTGCTGGGGCCGAATTACAACCTGCCGGGAGACCCGGTGCGCGGTAAGAAGGCGCACGACGCGGTCGCGCGAGCGCAGACGCTCAAGTCCGGCGCTTCACCCGAGGAGCGCGATTTGATCGACGCGCTGTCGCAGCGCTACGGCGCCAATGGGGAAGGCTCGCCCGCCCAGGACCAGGCATACGCAAACGCGATGCGCGCGGTGGCGCACAAGTACCCTGAGGATCTCGACGTGCAGACGCTGTTCGCGGAATCGCTGATGGATTTGCATCCGTGGCGTCTGTGGAGCGTCGACGGCAAGCCCGGTCCCGACACGCTCGAGATCGTGGCCACGCTGGAAACCGTGCTCAAGAAGGATCCTAACCACATCGGCGCGAACCACTATTACATCCACGCGGTCGAGGCCTCGCCCGATCCCGCGCGTGCGATGGCAAGTGCGGATCGACTGGGCGCGCTCGCGCCCGCCTCGGGCCACCTGGTGCACATGCCCTCGCACATCTACGTGCGCACCGGCCGCTTTCACGACGCCGCCGAGGTCAACGCACGCGCCATCAAGGCGGACAACGCGTTCTTTGCCAGGACCAGCGAGAGCGGCGTCTATCCGCTGATGTACTACACTCACAACATTCACTTCCTCTGCTACTCGCAGATGATGGAGGGACGAAAGCGCGAGGCGCTCGCGAGCGCCCGCCTGCTCGAGACCAAGGTGCCGCTCGACGCGGTGCGCGGGATGCCGATGGCGGAGTTCCTGGTGCCGATGCCGTACTTCGTCGAAGTCCGTTTCGGGATGTGGGATGAAGTCCTCAGGGAGCCCAAGCCGCCCACGGACTTGCCGTTCACGAGCGCGATGTGGCACTACGCGCGGGCGCTGGCATACAGCGCCAAGGGAAAGCGCGCTGAGGCCATAAGCGAGCACAAGCAACTCGAAGCGACGGCGGCGGCGATCGCGCCAGACCGGCCGCTCGGCACCAGTAATCGCGCGAAGAACGTCGCGGAAGTTGCGGTAATCGTCGTTGCCGGCGAGATCGCCGCGGCGCGCGGCGATCGCAAGGGCGCCGCCGCCAAGCTTGCTGATGCCGTCCGCCTGCAGGACGCGCTGATCTACGAGGAGCCGCCGATCTGGTACTTCCCGGTGCGCGAATCGCTCGGCGCCCAACTGCTGGCGATGGGCCGGACGCAGGAGGCGGAGGCGGTCTACCGCGAAGATTTGAAAATGAACCCCGGCAATCCCCGCTCACTGTACGGACTCGCCCAATGCCTTAGCGCCGAGGGCAAGACCGCCGAGGCCGCAAAGACGCGCGAGCAGTTCCGCAAGGCCTGGCGCTTTGCCGACAGCAATCCGACTCCGTTGCCCTCGTCGGCGAGTCGCGGCCGCGGCTAGTCCGCAACGCGGCTATAGGTATAGTCGCCAGCGCGGCGATCTCATTTAGCCGATAGACGCGGCCCGCCGATGCCGGCGGTCGTGCGCGCTTGCCGCGAATTGTCCATCGGCCGCTCCGTTTTACGCCCGGAGCGGGCTGTGTTAGCTCTGGCGGCAGAGGGTGGCGCTTTCGATGAGTCAGCAACTGATTACGGTCGGCCGGGAGGACGGAATCGCGACGGTTACGCTCAACCGTCCGGAAAAGCTCAACGCGCTCAACCGCGAGATGCGGGGGGCGTTTTGCCGCGCAATGCAGGAGCTTGGCGCCGACCCTGCCGTAGCCGTGGTGATCCTGACCGGGGCCGGGCGCGCATTCTCGGCCGGGCTCGACCTCACCGAACTTGGCGCCGAGGGGCTCCGCGAGACCGGCGGCGTAACCTTCATCTCGGTGGTCGAGCGGATGGAAGCGCCGGTAATCGCGGCGGTCAATGGCTACGCCGTCACCGGCGGTTTCGAACTGGCGCTCGCTTGCGACATCATCATCGCCTCGGAAACGGCGCAGTTCGCCGACACGCACGCGCGGGTCGGCGTGATGCCGGGCGGCGGGATGTCGGCGCGGCTGCCGCGCGCGGTCGGCGTGCGCAAGGCCAAGGAACTGTCGCTGACGGGGAACTATCTGAATGCGCGCGATGCCGAGCGGCTCGGTCTGGTCAACCGCGTGGTGCCGGCCGATCAACTGATGACAGCCGCGGGCGAACTGGCGCGCCAAATCCAGGGTGCAGACCAGCGCGTCGTGCGCCAGGTGAAGCGGTTGATCAACCTCGCGACCGAGGCCCCGCTCGGCGACGGCCTGCGGATCGAGCAGGACTTTTTCCGCGCCTTCAACTTAAGCCGCAATTTCCAGGGCGTGGCGGACCGCCGCGCCGCCGTGGTTGAGCGCGGACGCTCGCAGGCCCGCCGCTGACGGCGGCGAGCGGTCCCCGGAAAGGACGTATGATGTTCAGACGGCTTTCGGTTCCCGCGGCGATCTTTCCGTCGATGGTCTTTTCGATGATCTTTGCGGTTGCTCTGGCGCTCACGGCGCTGGGGACCCTAGGCGCGAATCAGCTCGCCGCAGCGGCCGACGCCGGCATGCCCGCTAATGGCGAGGTTCCGCCCCAGGTCTCCCAGGCGATTACAGGCGCGATCAATTCGCCGGATCGTCCGGCGGCCGACAAGCAACTGGACGCGTCGCGCCACCCCGAGCAGATCGTGGCGTTTTTCGGAATCGCGCCCGGGATGAAGGTTGCCGACCTCTGGGCCGGGGGCGGTTATACGACCGAGTTGCTGGCGCGCGTGGTGGGACCGAACGGAAAGGTTTACTCGCAGAACGGTCCGTTCCCGCCGGCCTTCAAAAAGGGCGAGGAGGCGTGGAAGGCGCGGCTCCAGGAGCCCGGGATGAGCAACGTGGTCGAGCTTTCCAAGCCCTTCGACAAGCCCGATGCCATACTGCCGGTGCCGCCCGAATCGCTCGACGCCGTGATCATCGACATGAACTACCATGACCTGGTGGGGCGCGGTTACGATCGCACCAAAATAAACGCGGCGGTATTCAGGGCACTTAAGCCGGGCGGCGTTTACGGCGTGATCGACAACAGCGCCGTTGCGGGCTCGGGCGCGCGCGACGCCAAGACGCTGCATCGTATCGACGAAGCCTTCGAGACCAATGAGATCAAGCAGGCCGGCTTCAGACTGGCCGCGGCTTCCGCGGTGCTGCGCAAGCCCAAGGACGACCGCACCTGGTTCGTGATGAAGCATCGCGGCGAGCAGGACCGCTTCGTGCTGAAATTCGTCAAGCCGCCGGGCGCCGCGGGCGTCGGCGCAGGACTACCGCACTGAGCGCCGGGGGCAGATACGGATATCTTCCGCGCAACGCGATATATGGCTATATGTGAATGGTTATGATTCGACAGGCGAGGTGACACTATGAGAACCGGGTACATGCTGCTGTTCCAGAACGCGCATCAGGGGCTATCGGACGCCGAGATGGTGCGTCAGGAGATGCGAATCGCGGAGCTTGCGGAGCCGCTCGGCTTCGACACCATCTGGAGCGCCGAGCATCACTTCGACTCCTATTCCGAGCTGCCCGACAATTTCCAGGTGCTCACCTACCTGGCTGGGCGCACCAGCAAAATCCATCTCGGCACTGCGGCCGTGATTCTGCCGTGGAACGATCCTCTGCGGGTAGCCGAGAAAGTCTCGATGCTCGACGCGCTCTGCAACGGCCGCTTCATCCTGGGCTTGGGGCGCGGGCTTGCGCGGATGGAGTACCGGATTTTCAATATCGACATGAATGAATCGCGCGAGCGCTTCAACGAGTCGGCAAAAATGATCCTCGAGGCGCTGCGCACGGGCTATATGGAAGGCAACGGGCGCTACTACAAGCAGGTGCGCACCGAGATCAAGCCGCGCCCCGAGCGTCCGTTTGACGCACGCCTGTATGGTGTCGCGATGTCGCCCGACTCGGCGCCGATCGTGGGCGAGCTCGGCGGCCGCATGATGTTCTTCGTGCAGTTCAGCATCGAACAGCATCTGCCCGGCATCGAGATGTATCGCGAGGCCTTCCGCAAGCATCAGCATCGGCCGGCGCCGCCGCCGCTCGCGATCGATTTCACCTACTGCGACCGCGACGCCGGACGCGCCGAAGAGCTGGCCCGCCGCCATATCGCCGGCTACTACCTCTCGGTGATCAAACACTACGAGTTCAACGACGACTATCACTCCAGGCTCAAGGGCTACGAGAATTACGCCAACGCGAGCCAGATCCTGCGCGAGACCGGGTTGGAGAAGGCCGCCGAAACGTTCGCGATGGAGCAGGCGTGGGGCACGCCGCAGCAGCTGCTCGACAAGCTCGAACGCCGGCGCGCCAAGATCGGCGATTTCGAATGGAACGTCTGTACGAGCTACGCCGGCCTGCCGTTCAAGGACGCCGAATCGAGCATGCGGCTGATTGCCAAGGAGGTCCTGCCCGAGGTTAGAAGCTGGGGCGAAGACAGCTTCGAGCCGCTGCGCGCCTCGGCGTAACGCAAAGAACGCGCGATCGCGAAGGCCCGCGACGGCTCGAAAGCCGCTGCGGGCCTTTTTCTTTTTCGTATCGGAGCGAAGGCCGTTACTTGCCCATCCGGCGTAACTGGCGCGGCGTGAGCACCCACAGCAGTCGCGCGCCGCGGCGCTCGATGCCGTCGGCAAGGTCGAGCGCAATCATTCCCGTTTTCTTGAGGTCGAAGCTCACGCTGTTGGCCGACCCGGTCAGCAGCAGCGAAGCGATACCGCTCAGTCCCGGTTCGTGTCCGACGAGCACAAGATTGTCGTGCCGCGCATAGGGCTTGAGCGCGGCGACGGTCTCGGCTGGCGACGCTCCGGTGGAGAGCGCCGCGCAAGTCTCCGGCGCCGGTCCGCCCGGGTACGCGGCGGCGACGAGTTCCGCGGTTTCAGCGGCGCGCGGCAGGGGGCTTGAAAGGATCGCGTCGAACTTGATACCCAAGGCTCGCATCCCGGCCGCCGCTTCGCGCACTTTTTCTCGGCCGCGGGCGGTCAGCCGGCGCGCGCCGTCGTCGCCGCCCCCCGGCGGTTCGTTCTCGGCCGATCCGTGGCGCAGAATATAGAGCGTCATGACACGCGGGCTATCCGACTAGCCCTTGCGCGCCTGCGCGAGCGGGCGCGCCGACGGAGCGGGCGAGGGACCGTCAGCTTGCGGCTGGAAGCCGTTGTGCGCGCGGCGGAGATAATCCGACACGTGCGCGCGGATCTCGCTCTGAATCTTGCTGATCGATTCGCGGGCGTCGATGGTGACGAAGCCGAAATCGCGCGCGAGGCGGCGGTACTCCTCGATGATGCGCCGCTGATAGTTCTGGAACGAGTCGAAGATGTCGCTCGACAGCGCCAGATGCATCCCGGACTCCCAGTAGTCCATCCCTTTGCCGCGGAGCACGCGCGGCACCAGCGTATCGACGTCGATTTCCAGATACAGGACGAGGTCCGGCACCAGCGCCATCCCGAAGACTTCGTGAGTCCACTCCGGGTCGGTGCCCATCACGGCGTTGCGCGCAAAGGCGGTGTACATGTAGCGGTCGGCGATCACCACGAAGCCGGCTTGCAGCGCGGGCAGAATCTCGTGCTCCAACCGGTCGGCGAAATCGGCGGCGTAGAGCAGGCTGAAGGTGATCGGCGTGAGCTGATGGCCGGCTTTGGCGTCCGCGATCGTGGCCGAGAGCAGCGGCGAGCGCGTCCATCCGGTATTGCTGACCGCATGGCCCTCAAGCTCGAGCCATCCGCGCAGCAACTCGACCTGGGTCGAGCGGCCGACGCCGTCGGTGCCTTCGATCACGATGAGATGGCCGGGCAGCGGCTTCTCGTCGAGATAGGGCAAGCCGTGGCCGTGCCATCGTTTGGCGCGCGATGGTCTAATGGCCATGCGAGTTGCCATGATGGACGCGTGCGCGCTGCTCGTCGTATTCGCGCAGGATTTCCCCGGTCATCCGCCGCACGACCTTCTGTTGGCCGGCGATGTCGTGATTGGCGTCGATGACCCGGAGGTCGAATTCCTCGGCCAGCCGGTCATAGTTCTCCAGCACGCGTCCCTGAAAAAGGCGGAAGCTTTCCGCGAGATCGGTCGACAGCCCGAGATCCATCCCGGCCTCGTAATACTTGAGCTTGGCGCGGCCGGCCAGCAGGCGCTCGAGCGAAACGTCGATCGGCACGCGGAAAAAGAACGTAAGATCGGGGCGCGGCGCGAAGCGATAAACGCTGCGTACCCAATCGGGATGCACGCCGCGCGCGACGTCGCGCGCGAACGCGGTATAAACGTAGCGATCGGCGAGCACGATCATCCCGGCGCGCAGCGGCGGGAGAATCTGGTAGATGAAGCGGTCGGCAAAGTCGACCGCGTGTAGCAGGCTGAACGTGCTCGGCGTGAGCAGATTGCGCCGCTTGCCGCGGCGCATCGAGTTGCGCACCAGGCGCGAAGAGTTCCACTCGGTGAAGTACACCGGGTAACCGCGCGCCCGCAGCCATCGCTCCAGAAGTTTCAGTTGAGTCGATTTTCCCGAGCCGTCGATTCCTTCGACCGCGATGAGGCGTCCCGGGTAGGGATGGGGCGAGCTCAGCAGGGTGTGGCGATGAGCCCTTAGCGTCCGCGCCGCGCCGTCGCCCGTCTCGGCCGAGCCGTTCGTCCCCGCGCCGGCTTCGATCGGACCATTGCCGGCCGTGCGCGCCGCGCCATTGCCCGCTTCGGAGGAGCCGTTCGTCCTCGCGCCTGCTTCGATCGAACCACAGCCCGCCGCGCTCGCTTGGGCCGAACCGTGGACCGCCGGGCGCGCGGCGATCGAACCTTTTGCCGGTGCTTCCGCCGTTTGACCGTTACCTGACGGTTCAGCAGCCTCGACAGCAGGTCCGATCTTCTCTCGCACGTCCATAGCTCAAGGTCTGCCCGTCCATCTGCGGCATCGACTGTGATGGTGAAGCGGTCCGGCGAACGTCTGATGGTTATATCTTTAACCACACTGAAGTGACTTCGGTCCAGCGCATCGGCCAACCGCAGGATCGCCGCGATCGAACGGACCAAATAGCGTTTTGCCGGATTGAGTGAGCGGAACTCCGGCGAGTCGAGACGGGCCGAAGGCTTGCGATGACCGCGCGCTGCCTGCGCGATGATTTCGATCTCGAGCGGATCGAAGCCCAAAAGCTCGGCGTTCTTGACCAGGTAATAGGTGTGCCGATTGTGGCGGTCGTGGTCGATGACGCGTCCGATGTCGTGAAGCAGCGCCGCGTGTTCCAGCAGCTCGCGCGACTGCGGGCCCGCCTTGAGCAGCGGCGCGGCCGCGTCGAAAATCTTTAACGCGAGGCGTGCAACCTGGGGCCCGTGCCCGTTGAGCGCGCCGAAGCGCCGGGCCAGCGCGCTCACCGAGCGCCGCCGCGCCTCGATCGTGCGGCGTCCGCGCGCGCCCGCCTTCACCATGCTCAGCAGGATGCCTTCGCGCAGCGCCCAGGTGCATGCGACGAGTTCGGGCGCGGCCGCGTGTTCCAGCACAAAGTCCGTCAGTACCGCTGCCGCCGGTATCAGGTCGGCGCGCTTGGGGTCGGCGCCTGGCAGCTCCGCGCGCTCGTCGGCGGACAGCTTGAGCAGGCGGTTGCGCAGCCAGGTCACGTCGGTCGCCGGGATGCTCAGACCGTGCAGCCTGTCCTGCTCGCCGTCGCGGGCCACCCGCGCCATCGCGACCAGCGCATTGATGGTCCCCGACGTGCCGATCGCCTGCACCACCTCGGCCCGGCGCGCCTTGCGCAGCAGCGCGTCGAGCTTGCGATGGAGGTGTTCTTCGAGTTTGCGCACTTCGGCCGGTTCGGGCGGATCGGAAGTGAGAAAGCGCTCGGTCAGCCGAGCGACGCCGAGCGGCAAACTTTCCATCCATAGCGCTTCGCCGTCACGCACCAGCACCAGCTCGACGCTCCCGCCGCCGATGTCGATCAGCAGGTAGGGCCCACCCTCGAGGCCGAACGCGTGACGGGCGGCGCTGAAGATGAACTGCGCCTCCTCGGCGCCCGAGATAATTTCAACTTTAAGGCCGGTCTCGCGCCGGATGCGCGCGATAAAGGCTTCACGGTTGTGTGCCTCGCGCACTGCGCTGGTCGCGACTGCGCGAATCCGATCGACCCGCCGGACCTTGGCCAGATGCGCGAAATTCTTGAGTGCGCGCACCGCCAGCTCCATCGGTTCTCGCGCGAGCTTGCCGCTGGTGAACGCACGGCGGCCGAGCCGCACCATCTCCTTGACCCGGTCGATGACCTCGAAATGGCCGTCGCGGCGCACGTCGGCGATCACCATGTGCACCGAGTTGGAACCGACATCAATGGCGGCCAAGCGCATAATCAAAGGCTATGCCGCGTTGGAACGATTGTCACCATAGCCAAACCTGATCGCTTCACAGGCCGCGCGGCGCGTCGCAAGCAGGCTGTGGAAAGCGCGCGGCGAGCCGGCGCGCCTTTTCAATCGATGTCCTCCTGGGGCATAGTTGTGGCGCTTGGGGGAGCACAGTCGCGGAGGGCTGGGCTGTCGATGGGCAAATCGGACGACAACATCGGCGCCGCCGTAATCTCTTCAGCGCGTAGCCCAGCCCGCCGGATACGGCTTTCGCCCGGGTAATCCCTGCGTGGCCGGCGCCATCTCGAATTCCGCTGCCGAAGAGCATCCGATCGCTACGCACAAGTGGCTCGTCGCGCTCGCGGTGATGCTCGGCACCGTGCTCGAAGTGCTTGACACCTCGATCGTCAACGTCTCGCTGCCGCACATGCAGGGCAGCTTCTCGGCCAGCGTGGACGAAATCGCCTGGGTAGTCACCAGTTACCTCGCCGCCAACGGCATCATGATTCCGATGACCGGATGGATTTCCGCGCGTTTTGGCCGCAAGCGCTATTTCATGACCTCGGTCGGGACCTTCGTGGCGGCGTCGGCGGCATGCGGTGCTGCAGGCTCGCTCGGACAGATGGTGCTGTTCCGGCTTATGCAGGGCGCCGCGGGCGCCGCGATGCTGCCCTCCTCGCAGGCGATCCTGATGGAGACCTTCGCACCCGAGGAGCAGCAGATGGCGATGGCGACGTGGGGCGTGGGGCTGATGATCGCGCCGATCATGGGGCCGACGCTCGGCGGCTGGATTACCGACAACTGGAACTGGCGCTGGAACTTTTTCATCAACATACCGATCGGAATCGTCGCCCTCGCGATGGTCTATGCGTTCGTGTATGACCCGCCCTATCTGCGCCAGCGCCGCAAAAGCGGCGGGCGCGTGGACTACGTCGGCATCGCCTGCCTGGTGGTCGGCCTCGGCCTCGCGCAGATCGTGCTCGACCGCGGACAGCGCGCAGACTGGTTTGCCTCGAACTGGGTGGTGATGGCGACGGGGGGCGCGGCGCTCGCGTTTGCGACCCTGGTGATCAACGAACTGAAGGTTGCCCATCCGATCGTCGATCTGCGGATTCTCAAGGACCGTGTCTTTTCGGTGTCGGTTTTTCTGATGGTGGTGCTGAGCGCGACGCTGTGGGGTACGGGCCTGCTCATGCCGGTCTTTTTGCAGGAGCTGATGGGATATACGGCGTGGCGCGCGGGCTTGATGATGGTGCCGCGAGCGATGGCCGCGATGTTCTCGATGTTCGCGGTGGGGCAGTTGGCGCGGCTGCGGGTCGATACGCGCCCAATGATCGGAGTGGGATTCCTGTTTTCGGCGATCGGGCTTTGGTGGATGGCGCAATGGAACCTCGACGTCAGCGCGCGAGTCGTCGCGCTCGACAGCGTGATGCTGGGCAGCGGGCTTGGGATTTTGTTTCCGGTGCTCGCGGCGGTGGGGTTCTCGGGCATCAAGCGCGAAAGGATGGGCGACGCGGCGAGCCTGTTCAACCTGATGCGCAACACCGGGGCCGCGATGGGCATCTCGTATCTCACCAACATGCTGGTAAACTATGAGCAGGTGCATCAGTCGCGGCTGGTCGAACATCTGTCGGTGTTCGAAGCGTGGCGCCTGGGCGAGCGAGGCGCGTCGATGCCGGGCAGTCCGCAGTTCGATTTCCTCGGTCAGTTGATCTCGGGCCAGAAACAGGGCCTCGGCAGAATGTACGCAATGGTGACCGCGCAATCCTCGATTCTGTCGTTCGATGATCTTTACAGGATCCTGGCGGCGCTGATGCTCGCGATGGTCCCGATGTTTCTCTGCCTAAGGCGCGGGCAGGCCGCGCCGGCGCGCGGCAATTCTCCGCTCCAGGCTGAGATCGAATCTCAGGTAATGGCCGCGCACGCCGAGTAGCGCCGCCCGATGGAAGCCGCAGTTCAGAGCGGCGCCGCGCACGCCGAGTCGGCCGCGTCCTCCCACAAGTGGCTGGTTGCGCTCGCCGTGATGCTCGGCACCACGCTCGAGGTGCTCGACACCTCGATCGTCAACGTTTCGCTGCCGCATATGCAGGGCAGCTTCTCCGCCAGCGTCGACGAAATCGCATGGGTGCTGACCAGCTACCTGGTCGCCAACGGCATCATGATCCCGATGACCGGATGGATCTCGTCGCGCTTCGGCCGCAAACGCTACTTCATGATTTCGGTCTCGGTCTTCGTGGTCGCTTCGGCACTGTGCGGCGCCGCGGCCTCGCTCGATCAGATGGTAATTTTCCGCCTCATACAGGGCGCCGCAGGCGCCGCGATGGTGCCGTCGTCGCAGGCCATCCTGATGGAAACCTTTCCGCCGGCCGAGCAGCAGCTCGCGATGGCGACGTGGGGCGTGGGCCTGATGGTCGCGCCGATCATGGGGCCGACGCTCGGCGGCTGGATCACCGACAACTGGAACTGGCGATGGAATTTCTACATCAACGTGCCGATCGGAATCGTCGCCTTCCTGATGGTCTCGGCGTTCGTGCACGATCCGCCCTTCCTGCGCCAGCATCGCGCGCGCGGCGGCAAGGTCGATTACCTGGGGATCGCCTGCCTGGTGGTTGGGCTCGGCGCGATGCAGATCGTGCTCGACCGCGGCCAGCGGGCCGACTGGTTCGCTTCGTCCTGGGTGGTCTGGACCAGCCTGCTGAGCGCGGCCGCGATGGCGGTCCTCGCGATCAACGAATTGCGCATCTCCGACCCGATCCTCGATTTGCGGATCCTCAGGATCAAAGTTTTCAGCGTCGGACTGGTGCTGATCGTCGCGATGAGCTCGGTGCTCTACGGCACCGGCCTGCTCATGCCGATCTTCCTGCAGGAGCTGATGGGCTACACCGCATGGAAGGCCGGATTGGTGCTGGCGCCGCGAGGACTCGCGACAATGTTATCGATGATCGTGATCGGACAGATTGCGCGCCGCGGCTTCGACACCCGCCCGCTGGTCGGAATCGGATTCGTGCTGATGACGATCGGGCTCTGGACGATGTCAGGCTGGGATCTCGAGGTCAGCCTGTGGGTCGTCGTCATCCCGAGCATCGTGATGGGTCTCGGCATGGGCATGATCTTTCCCACGCTCTCGGCGAGTTCGCTCGCGGTCGTGGCGCGCGAGAAGATCGGCTACGCCGCGAGCCTCTACAACATGATGCGCAACACCGGCGCCGCGATCGGAATCGCCTACATGACCACGATGCTGGTCGATCACGAGCAGATCCACCAGTCGCGCCTGACCGAGCATCTCTCGGTCTTCGACGCCTGGAAGCTCAGCGAGAGCGGGCCGCGCATGCCGGGCGCACCGACCTTCCATTACCTGCCGCAGATGATAACCGGACAGCATCAGGGCTTCGGCGTGATCTACAACGCGATCCAGGCGCAGGCCGCGATCCTCTCCTTTAACGACATCTATCGCATACTTGCGACGGTCATGGCGCTGATGATACCGGGCTTCTTGCTCTTGCGCAGAGGCCACCGCGCCGCCGGCCCCTCCGCCGCGCACTAGGCTAGACGGCTTCGGCCAATCGCCACGATTGCCTTCTCAGTCGGCCATGTTTGCGAGCGCGTCCTTGAACGCGTCCAGCGCGAAATCGTCGAACAGAACTATCTCGACTCGTTCGACAGGCTCGACGCGCTCGACCGGCGCGTATTGCGCGGGCGGCGCCGCGCCGCGCAAATGGCCGCGAATCTCCTCCAGCATCGCAACGGCGCATCGCTCGATCGGAAAACCGGCGATGCCGGTGCCGATGGCCGGAAACGCGATCGATTTAATTCCGTGCTCGGCCGCGCGTCTGAGCGAATTGCGCGTCGAAGCGCGCAGCGCCGCCTCGCTCGTGCGCCCGCCGAGCTTCATCGAGGCCGCGTGGATGACATAGCGCGCGCGCAGATTGCCGGCGCCGGTGATCGCCGCCTCGCCGATCGGAATCGGTCCAAGTTTGTCGCACTCGGCCTGGATCGACGAGCCACCCTTCGTGCGGATCGCGCCCGCTACGCCGCCGCCCAGGATGAGGTCGTTGTTGGCCGCGTTGACGATCGCATCGACCGCCGCTTCCGTGAGATCGCCCTTACGCAGCACCACTCTCGAGCGCCATCCGTGGTCCATTGTGCAGATCTCCTTGTGCGCCGGGATAAACCGGCAGGTGTTGTGAATGCAAGAGTCACACGTTAAAGGGCCAGGGACCCATGACGGCCCCGAGTCATGCGGAGCTTTCCGGGAGGGAAGCGTCGAAGCGTTGACAGGGGTACGTGCGGGCCGGGTATTCAGCCGCGAAAGAAACTTGCTTCGGGATGCTGACGCTGTAAGGAGAAGCGGAAGGCAATACCGAACGCATCGCCAGCGCGAGGTGCGGTTGGGTCCCGCGCGGTCAGAGACCCCGTGCACGTACGGAAACACCTCGCGCGAGAACCGGGAGATCCTGTGCCCGCCCACTGCTGATGGGGCGGCGGGACGCGTCGGGAAGTCCAAGGACGTACGCCGACGATGAACGAGCACAGGAAGTCGGACGGTCCGGTAGTACCGCTGAAGTCGCCGAACAAGGCCGGGCAACCGGCGGCGGAGGAGATGGAGGGAAGCGGACCGGCCAAGGGGAATCCGCTCAAGCAAAACGCGCCCCGGACCCAGCGCCGGCAAGGCGCGCAAAGTGCGCTTGCGCGGGTACGTCTGGCGGCGGCCAGAGATAGGAGGATGCGGTTCACTGCGCTCCTGCACCACATCTACGACCTGCATACCCTGCAGGCGGCCTACTTGGCGCTCAAGCGAGACGCCGCCGCAGGGTGGATGGCGAGACGTGGCGGAGCTACGGCGAGCGACTGGAGGAAAATCTCCAAGACCTCGCTGATAGGCTCAGGCGTGGAGCGTACCGAGGCAAGCCGGTGCGCAGGGTGTACATCGCCAAGGCGGACGGGCGGCAGCGGCCGCTTGGAGTGACGACGCTGGAAGACAAGGTCGTGCAGCGCGCCACGGTCGAGGTGCTCAACGCCATCTACGAAACCGACTTCCTTGGCTTTTCGTACGGGTTCCGGCCCGGACGCAGCCAGCACAACGCGCTGGACGCGCTCTACGCCGGATTGCTGACGAAGAAGGTGAACTGGGTGCTCGACCTGGACATCCGTGGCTTCTTTGATTCCATCGACCACGGCTGGCTTAAGAAGTTCGTCGAGCACCGGATTGCGGACCGGCGCGTGGTGCGGCTCATCCAGAAATGGTTGAACGCCGGCGTGCTGGAGGATGGGAAGCGAAGGCGAGTAGAAGAAGGGACTCCGCAGGGTAGTAGCGTTTCGCCGCTGCTCGCGAACGTCTATCTCCACTACGCGTTCGACCTGTGGGTCCGGGTGTGGCGCCGCAAGTACGCAAGCGGCGACGTGATTGTCATCAGGTTCGCCGATGACATCGTGCTCGGATTCCAGGAGCGGTCCGATGCCGAGCGGTTCCTTAAAGAACTGGCCGAACGAATGCGCAAGTTCGCACTGGAACTGCACCCCGACAAGACCCGCCTGCTGGAGTTCGGCCCGTTTGCGGCCAAGAACCGACAGCGACGCGGCGAGGGGAGGCCCGAGACGTTCGACTTTCTCGGCTTCAGTGCATATCTGCGGGAAGAAGAGAAGCAACGGAATGTTCACAGTGCTCAGGCAGACGATACGCAAAAGGCTGCAAGCCAAGCTGAGCGAGGTGAAAGCCGAACTCAAGCGGCGCATGCACCGTCCCATCCCGGAGCAGGGCAG